>NZ_JAGEKI010000022.1:0-118581 GCF_049887815.1 Pseudomonas sp. NFXW11
GTGCAAATCTACAACACGGAGCGGCCTCACATGGCCCTGAAAAACAAAACGCCCGATGCGGTGCATCGGGCGTTTTGAGGCCTACTGGCCTACCTGTATAGGTGTAAACCTATTTCAGGACTAGACATGTCGATCAGCTCAGCTCGAGCCAGATCGGTGCATGATCCGAAGGTTTTTCCATGCCGCGCAGCTCATAGTCGACACCCGCGGCCTTGACCCGTGGCAGCAGGCCCTGGGAGGCCATGATCAGGTCGATGCGCAGGCCGCGCTTGGGCTCGTCCTCGAAGCCGCGGCTGCGGTAGTCGAACCAGCTGAAGCGGTCGTTCACCTCGGGGTTGAGGTGGCGGAAGCTGTCCACCAGGCCCCAGTTCTTCAGGCGTGCCATCCATTCGCGCTCTTCCGGCAGGAAGCTGCACTTGCCGGTCTTCAGCCAGCGCTTGGCGTTATCGGCGCCGATGCCGATGTCGCAGTCTTCCGGGGAAATGTTCACGTCGCCCATCACCACCAGCGGCTGGTCGTTGCTGAAGCGGCTTTCCAGCAGTTGCTGCAGATCACTGTAGAAGCGCTGCTTGGCCGGGAACTTGGTGGGGTGGTCACGGCTTTCACCTTGGGGGAAGTAGCCGTTCATGATGGTCACCGGGGTGCCATTGGCATCGGCGAAGGTGCCCCAGATAAACCGTCGCTGGGCATCTTCCTCATCGCCCTCGAAGCCCTTGTGCAGGGCCAGCGGCGCCTGGCGCGAGAGCAGGGCGACGCCGTAATGGCCTTTCTGGCCGTGGTAGTGCACGTGATAACCCAGGGCCTGGACTTCGGCCAGGGGGAACTGCTCGTCGGCCACCTTGATTTCCTGCAGGCCGATCACATCCGGCTGATGCTTGTCGATCAGCGCCGCCAACTGATGGGGGCGGGCGCGCAGCCCGTTGATATTGAACGAGACGATCTTCATGGTCGGCGGTCCTGGCAAAACAGCGATGCTAGCCGACAACGCCCGGGTCGACCAGCGTGGCAGCGCCCTGCATGCACTGCTAATGTCCTTGGGCGCGGGAACGATCAGCACCGCGCCAGGTTCGTAATAACAAGAGCGCGGTGCTTGTAGCCGAGCCCAGGGGAGACGACCGACATGCCTGATACCTCCAATGCCATTGCCGATATCCATCTGCTCGACGGCGGCTATTCCCGCGAAGCGCGGTCGCTGCTGTACCAGGCCTATCGCCACGAGCCGACCTTCGCTTTTATCTTCGAATCCGAACGCCCAGGTTACGAGCAGCGCGTGCGGGCCACGGTGCGTGAACTGGTGAAACAGCATTTCTTTCAGGAACTGCCAGCCATCGGCCTGCTGCTCAACGATCGCCTGATCGGCATCGCCCTGATCGCTCCGCCGCAACGGCGCCTGGGCATTACTGAAAGCTGGGCCTGGCGCCTGCGCATGGTGTTGCGTACCGGTTTTCGCTGCACTCGGCGCTATCTGGAATACCACGAATCGGTGCAGGCCTGCCTGCCCAGCGCTGCCGTGCATGTGCTGCCGTTGTTGGCAGTGCATCCGCAATTTCAGGGGCAGCATTTCGGCGAGCAACTGCTGGAAGCGGTGCACAACTGGTGCGCTGTGGATGAAAACTCCCAGGGCGTGGTGCTCGATACCGGCAATCCGCATTACCTGCAGTTCTACAAGCGCCAGGGTTATCAGGACATCGGCGAGATTGCCGTAGGCCCGGTTCGTGAACACGTGTTCTTTCACCCGAGCCCGCAACGCTTACAAAGAGCAACAGGCTGATATAGAACTTTCCCTAAGCTTGAGCGCTCTATCGCCTTCCCAGCTCGTGATAGCATCCGCGCCTATGAAGTTTTCCGGAAGATTTACCAGCGGCTTGTTGCTGTTGTTCACCAGCTGTGCGGCGCTGGCGCAGAGCGAATTGGCAGTGCGGGTCAAGCCCGCCAACGATGAGCTGAAAGCCAATGTCGAGGGTTACATTGGCGATCTCGGTGATCGCGATGAACAAGCCTTGCTGCGCTTCAGCCGAGGCGCCGAGGAGCAGGCGAAGAAAGCCGCCCAGGCCCTGGGTTATTACCAGCCGCATATCGAAACTGAAGTTCGCGGAGGCGACAAGCCGCGCCTGATGCTGCGCATCGACCCTGGCGAGCCGGTGCATCTGCGGGATGTGACCATCCGCGTCGAAGGTCCGGCGGCTTCTCTCAAATCCTTTCGTACCCCTGACAGCGAGCAGCTCAAGCCTGGCGCGGTGCTCAACCATGGGCGTTATGAAGACGCCAAGCGCCTGATCCAGAACCAGGCCTCGCGCTACGGCTTCTTCAGCGGGCGTTTTGTTCGCCAGCGGCTCTCGGTGGACCCTGCGGCCGGCGTTGCCGATATCGAACTGGTGTACGACAGCGGCCCACGCTACGCCTTGGGCAAAGTCAGCTTCACCGGGGACTCGTTGTTCGACGAAGACCTGCTGCGGCGCATGGTGCCGTTCAAGAACGGTACGCCCTACGACTCCGAACTGATCGCCGAACTGAATCAGGCCCTGCAATCGAGCGGCTATTTCGAGGGCGTGCGGGTCGATGCGGCGCCGACTGCCGCCGAGCACGAAGTGATTCCGGTGGCGGTCCAGCTCGACACCCGCAAGCCGCGGACCATGGGCCTGGGCCTGGGCTATTCCACCGACGTTGGCCCGCGGGTCAAGGCCAACTGGACCCGGCATTGGGTCAACCCCCAAGGCCACAGTTACGGCTGGGAGGCGGAAGTCTCGGCACCGCGGCAGAACGTCGGCCTGTGGTACGACATCCCCCTGGATCCGCCCCTGACCGACAAGCTGCGCTTTGCCGGCGGTTACCAGAATGAAGAAATCGCCGGCACCGACACCTTGAGCAAGTTGCTGACGCTGGGCCCCGAGTGGCACAGCAAGCTGCCCAGCGGCTGGCAACGGGTGCTGTCGCTGAAGTACCAGCGTGAGGAATATCGCCTCGGGGATGACTCGGGCCTGAGTAACCTGCTGATGCCCGGCCTTACCTATTCCTACCTGCGCAGCGACAACCGCATCGACCCGCACAACGGCTATCGCATTCAGTTCGACACCAAGCTGGCCAAGGAAGGCGTCGGTTCCGACACCAACCTGCTGTACGGCACGGTGCTGCTCAAGGGCCTGACCACGGTCTGGGACAATCATCGCTTTCTTGGCCGGGTGCAGTTCGGTGGTAGCGCCACCAATGGCTACAAGTCGATTCCGCCGTCGCTGCGCTTCTTTGCCGGTGGCGACCAGAGTGTGCGTGGCTACGACTATCAGACCCTGTCCCCGGAAAACTCCGAAGGCGATCGCATCGGCGGTCGCTACATGGTGGCCGGCAGCGTCGAGTACCAATATTCCATCGCCGAGAAATGGCGGATCGCGACCTTTATCGACCAGGGCAATTCCTTCAACAAACTGGAGTTGCCCAACCTCAAGACCGGGGTCGGCCTGGGGGTACGCTGGGTGTCGCCGGTGGGGCCGATCCGCGTCGACCTGGCCCACGCAATGAATGATGACGGAGGTATCCGCTTGCACTTCTCCATGGGGCCAGAGCTGTGAAGCGTGGGCTGCAGATAACCCTGCTGGCGATTCTGGCGCTGGTGTTGCTGGTCATTCTGGCTGTGGCCAGCATTCTAGGCACCCAGGCCGGCAGTCGCTGGGCCCTGGGGCGGGTACCGGGCCTGACCCTGGAAAATTTCAACGGCCGCCTGGGCGGGCAATGGAGCGCCGAACAGCTGCTCTGGCAGCAGGATGGCAACCGGGTCGAGCTCGATGCCGTGACGTTCGCCTGGTCACCCGCCTGCCTGCTGCGCATGACCCTGTGCATCGAGCAGTTGCAGGCCGAGCAGGTCAGCCTGGTGTTCCCGCCCAGTGGCGAAGCCGAGGCCAGTTCGGGCCCCATCAGCCTGCCGGAACTGAAACTGCCACTGGCCATCGAACTGGGCCAGGTGCAGGTCGGACGCCTGCTGCTCGATGGCAGCGAACAGCTCAAGGGCTTGCAACTGGCAGCGCACTGGACCGCCCAAGGCATGCAGATCGACGCCCTGCACCTGCAGCGCGACGACCTGAGCCTGGACCTTTCCGGGCTGCTGCAACCCAGCGGCGACTGGCCGCTGACGGCCCAGGGCAACCTGGGTTTGCCGGCTCCCGGCGGTGGCCCCTGGTCCCTGGCGCTGAAGGTCGAGGGCGACCTGCTCAAGACCCTGAAGCTGCACGCCGACAGCAGTGGCTACCTGCAAGGGCAGTTGAGCGGCGAACTGCAGCCCTTGGCAGAGAACCTGCCGGCAGAGGTGCGCATCAGCGCCGATGGCTTCAAGGCCAGCGCCGAGCTGCCGGATACCCTGCAACTGAATCAGTTGGAACTCACCGGCAAGGGTGACCTGAAGCGCGGCTACCAACTCGTGGGCAAGGCCAGCCTGCCGGCGGAGCAGGGGCCCGTGGCGCTGTTGCTGCAAGGCAAGGTCGATGCCCAGGGCGCCGAGATCGCCACCCTGGACCTGAGCGCCAACGATAAACAGCAGCTCAAGCTCAGCGGGCAACTGGACTGGAGCCAGGGGTTCTCCGCCGAGGCCAAGCTCGCCTGGCTGGATTTTCCCTGGCATCGCCTGTATCCGCTGATCGACGAACCGGCAGTGCAGGTGCGCAGCTTCAATGCCGAAGTGGCGTATCGCGATGGTCATTACCTGGGCAACTTCCAGGGCCAGCTGGATGGCCCGGCCGGTGCCTTCAGCCTGGGCAGCCCGTTCAGCGGTGACCTGACGCAGATCTTCCTGCCGCAGTTCAAGCTGGCGGCCGGCCAGGGCAAGGCCGAAGGCCACCTGAACCTGAAGTTCGCCGAGGGTATCGCCTGGGATACCGCCCTGGAACTGTCGGCCATCAACCCGGCCTACTGGCTGGCGGAGCTGCCCGGAACCCTGGCCGGCCCGCTGCGCAGCCAGGGCGAAATGAAAGACCAGCAGCTCAAGCTCAATGCCGACCTCGACCTCAAGGGCCGCCTGCGCGGGCAGCCGGCAGTGCTGCAAGCCAAGGCCGACGGCGCCGGGCAGCACTGGCAACTCAATGCCCTGGATATCCGCCTGGGTGACAACAGCATCAAGGGCCAGGGCAGCCTGCAAGAGAAATTGGCCGCGCAGCTGGAGATCAAGCTGCCGCGCCTGGGCCAGCTCTGGCCGCAACTGCGCGGGCAGCTCAATGGCCGGGTCGATCTGGCGGGCACCCTCAACGCGCCACAGGGCAAGGCCGAGCTGACGGGGCAGCAACTGGCCTTTGCCGATAACCACCTGCAAAACCTCAAGCTGGACGCTCACCTGGATCGGGCGCAAAAGGCCCAGCTGGACCTCAAGGGCAGCGGTATCCAGGTCGGCGACACCCAGCTGGGCAGCCTGACCCTGGCCGGCCAGGGCGATATCAAGCAGCAGAAGCTGCAACTGGACCTGCAAGGCCCCTTGTTGAAACTGGCCCTGGGCGTGGACGGCACCCTGGACCAGGGCAACTGGCGCGGGCGCCTGGCCAGCGGCGAAATCCAAAGTGGCGGCCAGGACTGGAAGCTGCAGAACCCCGCCAAGCTGGAGCGCCTGGCCAATGGCACGCTGAATTTCGGTGCCCATTGCTGGGCCAGTGGCGACGCCAGCCTGTGCGGCGAGGACCAGCGGCTGATGCCCGACCCCAAGTTGCGCTATCACCTCAAGCGCTTCCCCATCGACAGCCTGGCCCAGTGGCTGCCCAAGGACTTCGCCTGGAAGGGCCTGCTCAATGCCGACATCCAGCTGGACTTGCCAGCCAGCGGTCCCAAGGGCCAGATCCTGCTGGACGCCAGCGGTGGCACCTTGCGGGTCAAGGACAAGGAGCAGTGGCTGGATTTCCCCTATCAGACGCTCAAGCTCGACAGCCGCCTGAGCCCGCGACGCATCGACAATCAGTTGCAGTTCGATGGCGGCAAGCTGGGCCAGTTGATGCTCCAGGCGCAGATCAATCCGCTGGCGAAGAACAAGCCGCTGTCCGGCGAGTTCCGCCTCAGTGGCCTGGATTTGTCGGTGGTGCGACCCTTTGTGCCCATGGTGGAGAAACTCGCCGGCAACCTGGATGGCAGCGGTCGCCTGTCCGGTGGCCTGCTAGCGCCCCAGGTCACTGGCAACTTGCAGCTCAGTGGCGGGCAGGTGTCGGGTTCCGAGTTGCCCGTCAGCCTTGAAGACCTGCAACTGACCGCGCAGATCATGGGCGAGAGCGTGCGTCTGGACGGCGGCTGGAAAAGCGGCAAGGCCGGGCAGGGCAGTCTCAACGGCACTATTGCCTGGGGCCGGGCGCTGCGGGTGGACCTCGCCCTCAAGGGCACGCAACTGCCGGTGACCGTCGAGCCCTACGCGGCGCTGGAGGTGGCACCGGACCTGAAGATCTCGCTGCAGGACGACAAGCTGGCGATTGCCGGCAAGGTGCTGATCCCCAAGGGCCAGATCACCGTGCGCGAACTGCCGCCGTCGACGGTCAAGGTGTCCGAGGACACGGTGATCGTTGGCCAGCAGACCGACGAGGGCAAGAAACCCATGGCCATGGCGATGGATATCGATGTCGACGTCGGCCGCGAAAAACTGGGCTTCAGCGGCTTCGGCCTGACCGCCAACCTCCAGGGCCATGTGCATATCGGCGACAACATGGACACCCGTGGCGAGCTGTGGCTCAACGACGGGCGTTACCGCGCCTACGGCCAGCGCCTGAGCGTGCGTCGCGCGCGGCTGCTGTTTGCCGGTCCCATCGACCAGCCGTACCTGGATATCGAAGCAGTGCGCCAGACCGACAATGTGATCGCCGGTATCCGCCTCAGCGGCAGCGCCGAGCAGCCCACCACGCAGATCTTTTCCGAACCGGCCATGAGCCAGGAGCAGGCCTTGTCCTACCTGGTGCTGGGGCGCCCGCTGAGTTCCGGCAGCGAGGACAACAATATGCTGGCCCAGGCCGCGCTCGGCCTGGGGTTGATGGGCAGTTCGGAGCTCACTGGCGGCATCGCCAAGAACCTGGGCATCCAGGACTTCCAGCTGGACACCCAAGGCAGCGGCAACAACACCAGCGTGGTGGCCAGCGGGGCGATTTCCGAGAAGCTCAGCCTGCGCTATGGGGTTGGGGTATTCGAGCCGGCCAGCACCATCGCCTTGCGCTACAAACTGAGCAAAAAAGTCTATCTGGAGGCGGCCAGCGGTTTTGCCAGCTCCCTGGACATCTTCTACAAGCGCGACTTCTAGCGCCCGCTAGCCGCTGCCGCAACCTGCGGCAGCGGCTGCGCTTTCTCTCTACCGCCACCTGGCACAGCCCTCGCCGCCGCGCTCCGATGAGTCGCGGCGTTACCGCTGATCATGCCAATAAAGAGCAAGCTAATTATTCCATTGACATTGGCTGCCTAGGCAGTAATATCTCGTCACACACTCCCTGCCTAGGCAGCTAATTGGTGGCCAGATGCAACATTTCCAACCGGACGATTTCCACAATTGCCATCTCGGCCTGCTGCTGGGGCGCGCCGCCCTGCTCAAGGACCGGATCATCGACACCCATATGGAACCCCACGGCATCACCGCCGCGCAGTTCAAGGTGCTGATCATCATGGCCCAGTTCGGCGTCGATACCCCGGCCGAACTGTGCCGCCACCTGTCCCTGGACAGCGGTTCGATGACCCGCATGCTCGATCGCCTGGAACAGAAGGACTTTCTCGCTCGCCAGCGCTCGGAGCATGACCGGCGCCAGGTGCGACTGGTGCTCACCGAGGAGGGGCAGAAGCTCGCCAACCGGCTGCCACATATCGGCGCCGATGCGATGAACGAGCTGGCTGGCGCCATCACGCCCGAAGAGCTGCAGACCCTGGAACAGATCCTCAAGAAAATCTTGCTGGCGGCCGGTGACCCGATCACCCTTTTGCGGATAGGTGACAAATGAGCAGTAGAACCTTGCGTACGCGCCTCAGCCTGGTGCTGTTGGCCATGAGCCTGGCCGGCTGTGCCAGCTACAGCGGCCTGGATACCAGTGGTGTGAGCCTGGAGGCGAAAAGCCTCGGCGCCGGGCAGGCCTTGAATGGCGTGACCCTGTCGCCGGCCGCCTGGCCGCAGCACGACTGGTGGAAAAACCTGGGGGACAGCCAGCTCGATGGGCTGATCGAGGAAGCCCTGCGCGACAGCCCGGACATGCAGATCGCCAGCGCCCGGGCCCATCAGGCCAGTGCTGCAGCCTATGCCGCGGATGCCGAGCGGATGCCGACCCTGGACGCCAGCGCCGGCATCAGCCGTTCGCGCCTGGCTCGGGATCAAGACCCCCAGGGCCGTGGCGGTGCCTATTCCACGGTGCGCAATCTGGGCGCCAGCTTCAATTACAACTTCGATCTCTGGGGTGGCCAGCGGGCCAACTGGGAAGCCGCGCTGGGCCAGGCCCGGGCTGCGGAAATCGACCGCCAGGCCGCTAGCCTGACCCTGGCCGCCGATGTCGCCCGGGCCTACAGCGACCTGGGGCGGGCGCATATCGTCCACGACCTGGCCGATGAAGACCTCAAGCGCACCCGGCAGATGCTCGACCTGAGCCGGAGCCGCTTGAGCGCCGGGATCGACAGCCAGTACCAGTACCAGCAGACCGAAAGCCTGGAAGCCAGCGCCCAGGCCAGCTTGATCGACAGCGAGAAACAGTTGCAGAGCGCCCGGATCGCCCTGGCGGTATTGCTCGGCAAAGGCCCGGATCGGGCCGACCACATCACCCGGCCGAAAGTCTTGCAGGCCAGCGCCGTGGCACTGCCTTCGGTGTTGCCGGCCGAGCTGCTGGGCCGCCGCCCCGATCTGGTGGCGGCACGCTGGCGGGTGGAGGCGGCGAGCAAGAGCATCGACGCCAGCAAGACCCGCTTCTATCCCAACCTCAACCTGAGCGCCAGCGCCGGCGCCGAGTCGTTGCTGGGGGATGCCATGTTCGGTTCCGCCAGCCGCTTCTTCAGCATTGCGCCCACCGTGTCGCTGCCGATTTTCGATGGCGGCCGCCTGCGGGCCAACCTGGATGCGCGGGATGCCGACTACGACCTGGTCGTGGCGCAATACAACAAGATCCTGGTGGGCGCCCTTGGCGATGTCAGCGATAGCATCTCCCAACTGCGGGATATCGGCCGGCAGATCGCCGCTCAGCAGCACGCCACTGATATTGCCCAGGACTCCTACAACACCGTGGTCCAGCGCTACGGTTCGGGCATCGGCAACTACCTGGATGTACTGAGCATCGAGCAGCAACTGCTGCAGGCCCAGCGCCAGCTGGCCACCCTGAATGCCCAGCAGATCGATCTGTCGATTCAATTGATGCAGGCGCTGGGGGGCGGTTTCAGCACTCAGAACCTGGCTTCCGCCGCCCCGACCCCAGCCCCGCAGCGCAACTAATTCGAGGTATTTGTCATGGCCACTGCCGATACTCAAACCCCTGGAAACACCCCGGACGCCGCCAACTCGCGCAAGCGCAAAGTCATGCTGCTGGGGCTGACGGCCATCGTCATCCTCGGCGGCCTGGGCGTATTCGCCTGGCACGAACTCTACGGGCGCTGGAATGAAAGCACCGACGACGCCTATGTGAACGGCAACGTGGTGGAAATCACCCCGCTGGTTACCGGCACGGTGGTCAGCATCGGCGCCGATGACGGCGACCTGGTGCACGAAGGCCAGGTGCTGATCAACTTCGACCCCAACGATGCCCAGGTCGGCCTGCAAAGCGCCGAGGCCAGCCTGGCCCGTACCGTGCGCCAGGTGCGCGGCCTGTACAGCAACGTCGACGGCATGCGCGCCCAGGTGGCGGCGCAGAAGGCCGAAGTGCAGAAAGCCCAGGACAACTTCAATCGCCGCAAGAACCTGGCGGCCAGCGGGGCGATTTCCCAGGAAGAACTGTCCCATGCCCGGGATGACCTGACCTCGGCGCAGAACGCCCTGGCCAACGCCCAGCAGCAGCTCAATACCACCAATGCCCTGGTGGACGACACCGTGGTTTCCAACCACCCGGATGTGCAGTCCGCTGCCGCGCAATTGCGCCAGGCCTACCTGAACAATGCCCGCAGCACCCTGATCGCGCCGGTCACCGGCTATGTGGCCAAGCGCACCGTGCAACTGGGCCAGCGGGTCCAGCCGGGCACCGCGCTGATGGCGGTGATTCCCCTGGACCAGCTGTGGATCGACGCCAACTTCAAGGAAACCCAGCTGCGTGACATGCGCATCGGCCAGCCGGTGGACATCGAGGCGGATATCTACGGCAGCGACGTGAAGTACAGCGGCACCATCGACAGCCTGGGCGCCGGCACCGGCAGTGCCTTCGCCCTGCTACCGGCGCAGAACGCCACCGGCAACTGGATCAAGATCGTGCAGCGGGTGCCGGTGCGTATCCATATCAATGCCGAGGAGTTGGCCAAGCACCCGCTGCGGGTCGGCCTGTCGACCCTGGTCAAGGTCAACCTGCGTGACCAGAGTGGCCCGGTACTGGCCCAGCAGCCGCCGCAGAAGGCCTCGTTCAGCACCAATGTCTACGACCGTCAGCTGGGCGAGGCCGATGCCTTGATCGCCCGTCTGATCCACGACAACAGCGCAGCCATCGGCAAGACCGCCCAGCGCTGATTCGCCAATCCGCCCACCGTGGCCTCAGCTAGAGGTCGCGGGGCCAGCCCTGTTCCCAAGGATTCGCGATGAGCAATAACGCCTCTTTCACGCCCCCCAGCCTGCTGCTGAGCACCATCGGCCTGTCGCTGGCGACCTTTATGCAGGTGCTCGACACCACCATCGCCAACGTGGCCTTGCCGACCATTTCCGGCAACCTCGGGGTGAGCGCGGAGCAGGGCACCTGGGTCATTACCTCGTTCGCCGTGAGCAACGCCATTGCCTTGCCGCTGACCGGCTGGCTGAGCCGGCGCTTCGGCGAAGTGAAGCTGTTTATCTGGGCCACCCTGCTGTTCGTGCTGGCCTCGTTCCTGTGCGGTATCGCCACCTCCATGCCCGAGCTGGTGGGCTTCCGGGTGCTCCAGGGGGTGGTGGCCGGTCCGCTGTACCCCATGACCCAGACCCTGCTGATTGCCGTCTACCCGCCGGCGAAACGCGGCATGGCCCTGGCGCTATTGGCGATGGTCACGGTGGTGGCGCCGATTGCCGGGCCGATTCTCGGCGGCTGGATCACCGACAGCTACAGCTGGCCGTGGATCTTCTTTATCAATGTGCCCATCGGCCTGTTCGCCGCCTGGGTGGTGCAGCAGCAACTCAAGGCGCGGCCGGTCGTCACCAGCCGCCAGCCCATGGACTACATCGGCCTGTTGACCCTGATCATCGGCGTCGGTGCGTTGCAGATCGTCCTCGACAAGGGCAACGACTTGGACTGGTTCGAATCCAATTTCATCATCATCGGTACGCTGATCTCGGTGATCGCCCTGGCGGCGTTCGTGATCTGGGAAATGACCGACCGCCATCCGGTGGTCAACCTGCGGCTGTTCGCCCACCGCAATTTCCGCATCGGCACCATTGTGCTGGTGGGGGGCTATGCCGGGTTCTTCGGCATCAACCTGATCCTGCCGCAATGGTTACAGACGCAGATGGGCTACACCGCCACCTGGGCCGGCCTGGCAGTGGCGCCGATCGGCATCCTGCCAGTGGTGATGTCGCCTTTTGTCGGCAAGCATGCGCACAAGTTCGACCTGCGGGTACTGGCCGGCCTGGCGTTCCTGGCCATCGGCCTGAGCTGCTTTATGCGCGCGGGTTTCACCAATGAAGTGGACTTCCAGCATATCGCCCTGGTGCAGCTGTTCATGGGCATTGGCGTGGCGCTGTTCTTCATGCCGACCCTGAGCATCCTGATGTCCGACCTGCCGCCCCACGAGATCGCCGACGGCGCCGGCCTGGCGACCTTCCTGCGGACCCTGGGCGGCAGCTTTGCCGCGTCCCTGACCACCTGGATCTGGATTCGCCGGGCCGATCAGCACCATGCCTACATGAGCGAGAGCATCAGCGCTTACGATTCGGTGACCCGGGATGCCCTGAGCAATCTCGGCGGAGCCAGCACCAAGGCCTATGCACAGCTGGACCAGGTGCTCACCAGCCAGGCCTACATGCTGTCGACGGTGGACTACTTCACCTTGCTGGGCTGGGGCTTCATGGGGCTGATCGTGCTGGTGTGGCTGGCCAAGCCGCCGTTTACTGCCAAGGCCGGTCCGGCTTCTGCGGGGCATTGATGCACCTGGGTGGCGAGGGAGCTTGCTGCCGCTGGGCTGCGCAGCGGCCCTCAAGCCTGTCGGCGCGTTGTGTCTGATACACCGCGCCGGCAGGTTCTACGGGGCTGCGCCCCGAGCGGGAGCAAGCTCCCTCGCCACAAGGGGCTACTGGCTGGGCAGTGCCAGCTGGGTCGGCAGGAAATCGAACGCCGCCAGCTGGAAGCCCTGTTCGTCCACCTGCAACGCCCAGCCCTGGCGATCCCAGTCCCCCAGCACGATGCGCTTGGCGGCTTGCTCGCCAATCTGCAACTTGTGAATCGCCGGGCGGTGGGTATGGCCGTGCACCAGGGTCTGCACCTGATGCTGTTGCATCACCCGTGGCACCTCGTCGGGGGTCACGTCGACAATGTCGTTGGCCTTCATCCGGGTCTGGGCGCGGCTTTCGTTGCGCAACTTGCGCGCCAGTTTGCGCCGCGTGCCCAGGGGCAGGTGGCGCAGAATCCACAGGCTCAGCGGGTTACGCAGGTAACGGCGCATGCGCATGTAGGCTTCGTCACGGGTGCACAGGCTGTCGCCATGCATCAGCAGCACCGGTTCGCCATAGCAGTCGATGACGCTGGGGTCCTTGAGCAGGGTGGCGCCCGCCGCCTTGCAGAAGGCCTGGCCGAGCATGAAGTCGCGATTGCCATGCATCAGGAAGATCTGCGTACCGCTGTCGCTGAGCTCGCGCAGTGCCTGGCAAATGGAAAGCTGGTAGGGGGTCATGGCATCGTCGCCGATCCATACCTCGAAGAAGTCCCCGAGGATGTACAGCGCCTCGGCGGCGCGGGCGCGCCCACCGAGCAAATCCAGAAACGCCCGGGTGATGTCCGGGCGTTCCTCTTCCAGATGCAGATCTGAAATCAGCAGTATCACTCAATGATCTCGGCTTTCTCGATGATCACGTCTTCTGCCGGTACATCCTGGTGGCCGGATTTCATGGTGGTGGCCACGCCCTTGATCTTGTCGACCACTTCGGTGCCGGCGATCACTTTGCCGAATACCGCGTAGCCCCAGCCCTGCACGGTCTTGCCGCTGTGGTTGAGGAAGCTGTTGTCGGTGACGTTGATGAAGAACTGCGCGGAGGCCGAATGCGGCTCCATGGTACGGGCCATGGCGACGGTGTACTTGTCGTTGGAAAGGCCGTTGTCCGCTTCGTTCTGGATGCTTGGACGCTTGTCTTTCTTTTCTTTCATGCCAGGTTCGAAGCCGCCGCCCTGGATCATGAAGTTACCGATGACGCGGTGAAATACGGTGTTTTCATAGTGACCGGCTTTCACGTATTCGACGAAGTTGGCCACGGTCAACGGGGCTTTCTCGGCGTTCAGTTCCAGCACGATCTCGCCGTGGTTGGTGGTCAGTTTGACTTGGGTCATGGTCGGTACTCTTTATAAGGAAAAGCGTTTTCAAGAAAATCCGGGGTCTGGGGCACGCATGCAACCCGAACCGATTTGGCCATTGTGCAGCCAAGGAGCGCAGTTTAGCGTGACAGCTGCGAATTTCGAGGCTGTTTTTTAACGTGGCCGGCATTAATAGCCGCAGTTTTAAAGCTGCGCTCTGTCAGGCACTTGGCAGCATCGGCTATGATATCCGTTTTGATTTGCCAGGCCGCACCCGGCCGCACACTTGTACGTTCAAGGATCCTATGAGCAAGCCCACTGTCGACCCTACCTCGAATTCCAAGACTGGACCGGCCGTGCCGGTCAACTTCCTGCGCCCGATCATCCAGGCGGACCTGGACTCG
Source organism: Pseudomonas sp. NFXW11 (assembly GCF_049887815.1). NCBI lineage: Bacteria > Pseudomonadati > Pseudomonadota > Gammaproteobacteria > Pseudomonadales > Pseudomonadaceae > Pseudomonas > Pseudomonas sp. NFXW11. The sequence goes on from NZ_JAGEKI010000022.1 coordinate 13,964, forward strand.
GGTAAGCACACACAGATCGTGACCCGTTTCCCGCCGGAGCCCAACGGCTACCTGCACATCGGTCACGCCAAGTCGATCTGCGTGAACTTCGGTCTGGCCCAGGAATTCGGCGGCGTCACCCACCTGCGTTTCGACGACACCAACCCGGCCAAGGAAGACCAGGAATACATCGACGCCATCGAGCGCGACGTCAAGTGGCTGGGCTTCGAGTGGTCCGGTGAAGTGCGCTATGCCTCGCAGTACTTCGACCAGCTGCACGACTGGGCCGTGGAGCTGATCAAGGCGGGCAAGGCCTATGTCTGCGACCTGACCCCTGAACAAGCCAAGGAATACCGCGGCAGCCTCACCGAGCCGGGCAAGAACAGCCCGTTCCGCGAGCGTTCGGTAGAAGAGAACCTGGACTGGTTCGCCCGCATGCGTGCCGGCGAGTTCCCGGATGGCGCACGGGTACTGCGGGCCAAGATCGACATGGCCTCGCCGAACATGAACCTGCGCGACCCGATCATGTACCGCATCCGCCACGCCCATCACCACCAGACCGGCGACACCTGGTGCATCTACCCCAACTACGACTTCACCCACGGTCAGTCGGATGCCATCGAAGGCATCACCCATTCGATCTGCACCCTGGAGTTCGAAAGCCACCGTCCGCTGTACGAATGGTTCCTCGAGCACCTGCCGGTACCGGCCAACCCGCGCCAGTACGAGTTCAGCCGCCTGAACCTGAACTACACCATCACCAGCAAGCGCAAGCTCAAGCAATTGGTGGATGAACAGCACGTGAATGGCTGGGACGACCCGCGCATGTCGACCCTGTCGGGCTTCCGTCGTCGCGGCTACACGCCGAAATCCATCCGCAACTTCTGCGAAATGATCGGCACCAACCGTTCCGACGGCGTGGTGGACTTCGGCATGCTGGAATTCAGCATCCGTGACGATCTGGACCACAGCGCCCCGCGCGCCATGTGCGTGCTGCGTCCGTTGAAGGTGGTGATCACCAACTACCCGGAAGGCCAGGTCGAGAACCTCGAACTGCCGTGCCACCCCAAGGAAGACATGGGCGTGCGCGTACTGCCCTTCGCCCGTGAGATCTACATCGACCGTGACGACTTCATGGAAGAGCCGCCAAAAGGCTACAAGCGCCTGGAACCGGCCGGTGAAGTGCGCCTGCGTGGCAGCTACGTGATCCGCGCCGACGAGGCGATCAAGGACGCTGACGGCAATATCGTCGAGCTGCGCTGCTCCTACGATCCGGACACCCTGGGCAAGAACCCCGAAGGCCGCAAGGTCAAGGGCGTGATCCACTGGGTGCCGGCCGCCGCCAGCGTCGAGTGCGAAGTGCGTCTGTACGATCGCCTGTTCCGTTCGCCGAACCCGGAAAAGGCCGAGGACAGCGCCAGCTTCCTGGACAACATCAACCCTGACTCCCTGCAAGTGCTCACTGGTTGTCGTGCCGAACCCTCGCTGGGCAACGCACAGCCGGAGGACCGTTTCCAGTTCGAGCGCGAAGGCTACTTCTGCGCGGATATCAAGGACTCGAAACCAGGTGCCCCGGTATTCAACCGTACCGTGACCCTGCGCGACTCCTGGGGTCAGTGATTCAGTCAAGGAACTAACGTGCTAAAGATCTACAACACGCTCACCAAGAGCAAAGAAGTCTTCAAGCCGCTGGATGGCAACAAGGTGCGCATGTACGTGTGCGGCATGACCGTGTACGACTACTGCCACATCGGCCATGGCCGCAGCATGGTGGCCTTCGACCTGGTGACCCGCTGGCTGCGCTTCAGCGGCTACGACCTGACCTATGTGCGCAACATCACCGACATCGAAGACAAGATCATCAATCGGGCCAACGAGCGGGGCATCCCCTTCGAGAAGTTGACCGAGGAAATGATCACCGCGATGCACGAGGACGAGGCACGCCTCAATATCCTCAAGCCGGATATGGAACCGCGGGCCACGGATCATATTCCGGGCATGCTGAACATGATCCAGACCCTGATCGACAAGGGTTACGCCTACGCCCCGGGCAATGGTGACGTGTACTACCGCGTGGCCAAGTTCATGGGCTACGGCAAGCTGTCGCGCAAGAAGATCGAAGACCTGCGCATCGGTGCACGGATCGAGGTCGACGAATCCAAGCAGGACCCGCTGGACTTCGTCCTGTGGAAAGGCACCAAGCCGGGCGAGCCCAGCTGGCCATCGCCGTGGGGCGAGGGTCGTCCGGGCTGGCATATCGAGTGCTCGGTGATGTCCACCTGCTGCCTGGGCGAGACCTTCGACATCCACGGCGGCGGCAGCGACCTGGAGTTCCCGCACCACGAGAACGAGATCGCCCAGAGCGAGGCCGCCACCGGCAAGACCTACGCCAACGCCTGGATGCATTGCGGGATGATCCGCATCAATGGCGAGAAGATGTCCAAGTCCTTGAACAACTTCTTCACCATTCGCGACGTGCTCGCCAAGTACCATCCGGAAGTGGTGCGTTACCTGCTGGTGGCCAGCCATTACCGCAGCGCGATCAACTACTCGGAAGACAACCTCAAGGACGCCAAGGGCGCCCTGGAGCGTTTCTACCATGCCCTCAAGGGCCTGCCGCAAGTGGCTCCGGCCGGTGGCGAAGCCTTTGTCGAGCGTTTCACCGAGGTGATGAACGACGACTTCGGTACGCCGGAAGCCTGCGCCGTGCTGTTCGAGATGGTGCGTGAGATCAACCGCCTGCGCGACAGCGATATCGATGCGGCGGCCGGTCTGGCCGCTCGTTTGAAAGAGCTGGCCAGCGTGCTGGGCGTACTGCAGCTGGAGGCCGACGACTTCCTGCAGGCCGGTGCTGAAGGTCGGGTCGATGCGGCAGAGGTCGAGGCGCTGATCCAGGCGCGTCTGGCTGCTCGGGCCAACAAGGACTGGGCCGAGTCCGACCGTATCCGCGACCAGATCACTGCCATGGGCGTGATCCTGGAAGACGGCAAGGGCGGCACCACCTGGCGCCTGGCTGATTGAGCCGGCATTGAGCCAACAAAAAACCCGCCTGGTGCGGGTTTTTTGTTGCCTGCTGAAAACCTCAGGGCGATCAGGCCAGCGAAGCCAGGCGCTCCACGGTATCGGGGTAGCGCTGCACCAGGCGCATCAGGGTGGTGGCCTGGGCATTGGGGGTGGCACGGCCCTGTTCCCAGTTTTCCAGGGTGCGGGTGTTGGTGCGCAGGTACATGGCGAACACCGAGCGCGAGAGATTGAGGTGCTGACGGATGCTCATCACCTCGGCGGCGGTGATGGGGGGCAGCTTCGCCAGTTTCACCTTGTGGCTGCGCAGGGTGATCTTGCCCTGGCGTTCCTGGGTCAGGGCCTCGAGGCCCTCGACCAGTTCGGAAAAGACGTCACGTTTCATAAGCTTTTCTGGCCTCGATTTCATACTCCAGCAGTTGTTTGAGTCGTTGTCGCTGCTGCGGCTGCAGGTCGTCCATCTGGTCCTTGTCGAACAGGGTGAAGAGCCAGAACTGCGCAGCCCCGGACCACCAGTAGTAAATCACCCGCAGCCCACCGCGCTTGCCCTTGTGGCGTCGGTCATCGACAAAGCGCATCTTGCGCAAGCCGCCGGTGCCCTGGATCAGGTCACCCGCATGGGGGTGGCGCAGCAATTCGATCTGCAGTTCGCAGAACAACTCATCGTCAAGGAAGTCCTTTCGGTGTCGTTGAAATGCCGGTAACTCGATAAACAGAGCATTCATTTCATACGCTTCCTACGTATAGGCTGGTGGATGCCAGGCCTTTGGTCAAGTGCCGTTGGGCATGGCGTTTGATCTGCTTCGAGTTTATCCGTGCGGCCGTGGGCTGGATGTCAGACTGGGTCGATGGGTGAAGAAGGGCGATTCCGAGTTGTGCCGGGGAAGAGGGGAGGGCGGGGGCAGAAATGCAAAACGGCACCCGAGGGTGCCGTTCTGTGTGTTGCGCTTGACGCTTGGGTGATCAGCCCGCCAGGCCGGAGTGCTGAACCAGGTTCAGCAGCGGCTGTGGGTAGACGCCGAGGAAGAACGCCAGCACCGCGATAGCCAGCAGCATCACGCCACCGGCTTTCTGTTCCCAGTGCAGCTGGGCATCGACGCGACGCAGGTTCGGCTCGATCAGGTAAAGGGTGACCATCACGCGCAGGTAGTAGAAGACGCCGATGGCGCTGCCCATTACCAGGGAACCGACCAGCCACCATTGGTGGGCTTCGACACCGGTGGCGATGATGTAGAACTTGCCGATAAAGCCCGCGGTCAGCGGGATACCGGCCAGGGACAGCATCATCACGGTGAGTACGGCGGTCAGGTACGGACGGCGCCAGAACAGGCCGCGGTACTCGTACAGCGCGTCGGCGTCACGGCCCTTGTACGGCGAGGACATCAGAGTGATCACGCCGAAGGCGCCGAGGCTGGTGATCACGTAGGTGACCAGGTACACGCCGATGGCTTCCATGGCCAGACCCTTGCTCGCCACCAGGGCGATCAGCAGGTAGCCGAAGTGGGCGATGGAGGAGTAACCCAGCAGGCGCTTGAGGTTGCTCTGGGTCAGCGCCAACAGGTTGCCCACCAGGATCGAGGCAATGGCGATCACCGTCAGCACGTTGCTCAGCACGCCGCTGCTGGCCACGGGCGACAGCTGGAACAGACGCACCAGCACCGCGAACACCGCCACCTTGCTGGCGGTGGCCAAGAAGGCCGCCACCGGCGCCGGGGCCCCTTCGTAGACGTCCGGGGTCCACAGGTGGAAAGGCACCAGGGACAGCTTGAACGCCAGACCGATCAGCATCATGCCCAGGCCCAGCTGGGCCAGCGGGCTTGGCAGGCCGGTGGCCGCCAGGGCCTGGCCGATGCCGCTGAAGCTCAGGCTGCCGGCTTCGGCGTAGAGCAGGGCCATGCCGAACAACAGGAAGCCGGAACCGGCAGCCGACAGCACCATGTACTTGATGCCGGCTTCCAGCGAGCGCTTGTTGAAGAAGGCATAGGCCACCAGGCCGTAGACCGGTACCGAGAGCAGTTCCAGGCCGATGAACAGGCCGGCCAGGTTCTGCGCGCTGACCAGCACCAGGCCACCGGCGGCGGCCAGCAGAATCAGCAGGTACAGCTCTTCACGGTTGCCCGGGTAACCGCTGCCACCATCGCCCAGGTAGGCGTGGGCCAGGGTGACGCAGGCCAGGGTGGCCACCAGGATCAGGGCCATGTAGAGGCAGGCGAACTGGTCGATCTGCAGCAGCGGGGTGACCGCCAGGGGTGCCACTTTCAGCACCGGGAAGATCGACAGCAACGCCAGGTTCAGACCCGCCACCGACAGCAGGAAGGTCTGGGAGTGGTTGCGCCGCCAGGCGATCGCCAACATCACCACCACAAGGGTGGCGCTGGTGATCAACAGCGGCGCCAGGGCGATAAAGTGTTGAATCGTAAAGTCCATAGCGCTCTTACCGGGCCGAAGCGAGTTGAGTGAAGGCGGTGCTGAGCCATTGCTGCACGCCATGCATGGTGGCGGCAGAGGTATCGAGGAACGGTTGCGGGTACACGCCGATGTAGATCAGCAGCACCGCCAGTCCCAGCACCATGATCAGTTCGCGAGCGTCCATGCCGTGCAGCACGGCATCCGACTTGGACGGACCGAAATAGGCACGGTGGATCATGATCAGCGAGTAGACCGAGCCGAACACCAGGCCGGACGTCGCGATGGCGATGGTCCAAGGCGCGCTGGCGAAGGTGCCGATCAGGATCAGGAACTCGCCGACGAAGTTGCCGGTGCCCGGCAGGCCCAGGGAGGCGGCTGCGAAGAACAGGCTGATGGCCGGCAGGTAGGCGATCTTCGACCACAGGCCGCCCATTTCACGCATGTCGCGGGTATGGGTGCGCTCGTACAACTGGCCGCTGAGGATAAACAGTGCGGCTGCCGAAACACCGTGGGCCAGCATCTGGATCACTGCGCCCTGCAGGGCCAGCTGGCTGCCGGAGTAGATGCCGATCAGCACGAAGCCCATGTGGGACACGCTGGAGAAGGCGATCAGGCGCTTGATGTCGGTCTGCGCGAATGCCAGGAAGGCACCGTAGAAGATCCCCACCAGACCCAGGGTCATGGCGATGGGTGCGAACTCTGCCGAAGCGTTGGGGAACAGTGGCAGGGCGAAACGCAGCAGGCCGTAGGCCGCAGTCTTCAGCAGGATACCGGCCAGGTCCACGGAACCGGCAGTCGGTGCCTGGGCGTGAGCGTCAGGCAGCCAGGAGTGGAACGGCACCACCGGCAGCTTCACCGCGAAGGCGATGAAGAAGCCCAGCATCAGGATGTATTCCACGGTGGTGGACATCTTGGTCTTCAGCAACTGGGCGTAATCGAAGGTGATCACCCCAGTGTTGTTGAAGTTCACCAGCACCAGGCCAAGGATCGCCACCAGCATGATCAGGCCGGAAGCCTGAGTGAAGATGAAGAACTTGGTGGCCGCATAGATCCGGGTTTTCTTGCCGTCTGCCGAGCTGTGACCCCAGAGCGCGATGAGGAAGTACATCGGCACCAGCATCATTTCCCAGAAGAAGAAGAACATGAACAGGTCGAGGGCGAGGAACACGCCGACCACACCGCCCAGGATCCACATCAGGTTCAGGTGGAAGAAGCCCACGTGACGCTGGATCTCTTTCCAGGAGCAGAGTACCGAGAGAATACCCAGCAGGCCGGTGAGCAGGATCATCAACAGCGACAGGCCATCGAGGGCCAGGTGCACGTTGATGCCAAAACGCTCGATCCAGACATGCTTGAACTCAAGAGCCCAAGTCGGATCGGCGCCAGGCGCCGGAGCAAATGAGTAGTTACCCTGGGCCCACAGCCAGAGGCCGAGGGCGAGTTCCAGAGTCATGGTCAACAGCGCAATCCAGCGCGGGAGGGTGGCGCCGAAGCGCTCAGCCATCCAGCACAGCAGGCCGCCGATAAAGGGGATCAGGATTAGCCAAGGCAGAATCATGACGGGCTCAATTCCTTTCGCAAGTTCGCAAGGTTCATATCAGACCGCTACCAGCACAATGGCGCCGACAACCAGCACGGCACCGGCTGCCATCGAGGCGGCGTACCAACGCAGTTGACCGGTCTCGGTACGGCTCAGGGAGTTGTGGCCCCCCTTGGCCATACGCGGGATCAAACCTATGGTCTGATCGAGCGGGTCCTTGCGCAGTACATGGCTGATGGCCAGGTATGGCTTGACGAACAGTTTGTCGTAGATCCAGTCGAAGCCCCAGGCGGCGAACCACCAGGCCGAGAGCAGACGCCCGATGCCGCTGTTGGCGATGGCGGTCACTGCGCGACGCTTGCCAAGGAACAACAGGGCGGCCAGCAGGATACCGGCCAGGGCAATGGCGCCCGAGGCGATTTCCAGGCTGTGCTTGGCTTCGCCACCGGCATGCCCGGCGCTCAGCGGCAGCACGCCATGCAGGGGCGGAGTGATCAGCGCGCCGATGCCGGTGGAGAGCACGATCAGCACCACCAGCGGCAGCCAGTGGGAGATGCCGTGGCCGGCGTGGGCTTCGGTCTTGGCTTCACCGTGGAAGGTGATGAAGATCAGGCGGAAGGTGTACAGCGAGGTCATGAACGCACCCACCAGGCCGGCGTACAGCAGGCCGTGGTTGCCGCTGGCGAAGGCTTCCCAGAGGATCTCGTCCTTGGAGTAGAAGCCCGCGGTCACCAGAGGCAGGGCCGCCAGGGCCGCACCACCGACGATGAAGCTGGCGTAGGCCAATGGCAGTTTCTTCCACAGACCGCCCATCTTGAAGATGTTCTGCTCGTGGTGGCAGGCAACGATCACCGCACCGGAGGCAAGGAACAGCAGGGCCTTGAAGAAGGCGTGGGTCATCAGGTGGAAGATCGCGCCGTCCCAGGCGCCAACGCCCAAGGCCATGAACATGTAGCCGATCTGGCTCATGGTGGAGTAGGCGAGGATGCGCTTGATGTCGGTCTGTACCAGGGCGGCAAAGCCGGCCAGGACCAAGGTCACGCCGCCCACCAGGCCCACCAGGTGCAGGACTTCCGGCGCCAGGGTGAACAGGCCGTGGGTACGGGCGATCAGGTAGACACCGGCGGTGACCATGGTTGCGGCGTGGATTAGTGCCGAAACCGGGGTCGGGCCAGCCATCGCGTCCGCCAGCCAGGTTTGCAGTGGCAGTTGCGCGGATTTACCCACGGCGCCACCCAGCAGCATCAGGGTCGCCAGGGTGATCCAGAAGTCGCCGGCCTGGAATTTCTGCGGTGCCAGCACCAGCAGTTCCTGGACGTTCAGCGTGCCCACCTGTTGGAACAGGATGAACAGGCCGATGGCCATGAACACGTCGCCGATCCGGGTGACGATAAAGGCCTTGAGTGCGGCGTTACCGTTGTTGCGGTTGCTGTAGTAGAAACCGATCAACAGGTAGGAGCACAGGCCCACGCCTTCCCAGCCGAAGTACAGGAACAACAGGTTATCGCCCAGCACCAGGAACAGCATGCTGGCGATAAACAGGTTGGTGTAGGCGAAGAACCGCGAGTAGCCGTCTTCACCGCGCATGTACCAGGAAGCGAACAGGTGGATCAGGAAGCCGACCCCCACCACAACGCCGAGCATGGTGATCGACAGGCCGTCGATGTACAGGGCGAAGTTGGGGGTGAAGCCCTCGACCGCCATCCACTGCCACAACACCAGGGTGTAGTGGCCGCCTTCAGGCGGTGCAACGTTGAATTGCCAGATCACGTAGGCAGCGACGATGGCCGACAGGCCAATGGAGCCGACGCCGATCAGGGCCGCGAGGTTTTCCGAGAGGCGTCCACGGGAGAACGACAGCAACAGGAAACCGATCAGGGGGAAGACGAAAGTCAGGAAGATAAGGTTCATCCGCGCATCTCACTGGCTGCATCGATATCGAGAGTGTGGAAGCGGCGGTACAGCTGCAGCAGGATCGCCAGGCCAATGCTGGCCTCGGCGGCTGCCAGGCTGATCACCAGGATGAACATCACTTGTCCATCCGGCTGCGCCCAACGGGCGCCCGCAACGATGAAGGCCAGTGCCGAGGCGTTCATCATCACTTCCAGGCTCATCAATACGAAGAGGATGTTACGGCGGACCATCAGGCCGACCAGACCGAGGCAGAACAGGATGCCGGCAACTGCCAGGCCATGTTCCATCGGGATAGTACCGAGAGGGATAGTAGGCATGGTATTACTCCTTCGCCTCGTTGCGGCCCAAGTGGAACGCCGTGACGGCTGCGGCAAGCAGCAGCATCGAGGCGAGTTCGACCACCAGCAGGTACGGGCCGAACAGGCTGATGCCCACGGCCTTGGCGCCAACGGTGGTTTGACCGATGCCGGCACCGCTCTGGTGGCTGAACAGTACGTACAGCAGTTCAGCCAACAGCAGCGCGGCGAGGATCACTGGGCCGATCCAGATGCCGGGCGTGAGCCAGATGCGCTCTTGCTGAGCCGCGGCCGGGCCGAGGTTGAGCATCATCACCACGAACACGAACAGCACCATGATGGCGCCGGCATAGGCGATCACTTCCAGGGCACCGGCGAACGGCGCGCCGAGGCTGAAGAAGGTCATGGCCACGGCGATCAACGAAATGATCAGGTAGAGCAGGGCGTGCACAGGGTTGGTGTTGGTGACCACGCGCAGCGTGGAAACAACGGCAACACCTGATGCGAAATAGAAAGCGAATTCCATCGTTCTTCCTTAAGGCAGCAAGCTCTTCACGTTGATCGGCTCGGCCTCGTTCTGCGCGGAGCCTTTTGGCTTACCGGCAATGGCCATACCTGCAACACGATAGAAGTTGTAATCAGGGTTCTTTCCGGGACCGGAGATCAGCAGATCTTCTTTCTCGTAAACCAGGTCCTGACGTTTGAACTCGGCCATCTCGAAATCCGGTGTCAGCTGGATCGCGGTGGTCGGACAGGCTTCCTCGCAGAGACCGCAGAAAATGCAGCGCGAGAAGTTGATGCGGAAGAAGTCCGGGTACCAGCGACCGTCTTCGGTTTCAGCTTTCTGCAGCGAGATGCAACCCACAGGGCAGGCTACGGCGCACAGGTTGCAGGCTACGCAACGCTCTTCGCCGTCGGGGTCGCGAGTCAGCACGATGCGGCCACGGTAGCGGGGTGGCAGGTACACCTGCTCTTCCGGGTATTGCAGGGTGTCGCGCTTGCGAAAGCCATGGCCGAACACCATCACCAGGCTGCGCAACTGGGTACCAGTACCCTTAACGATGTCGCCAATATATTTGAACATGGGTCAAATCCTCACTGAACCGCGCCCGCAGGCGTGTTCAACAACACAACCGCAGCGGTCACCAGCAAATTGATCAGGGTCAGCGGCAGGCAGAATTTCCAGCTGAAGTCCATCACTTGGTCATAGCGCGGGCGCGGGATAGAGGCGCGCAGCAGGATGAACAGCATGATGAAGAACGCGGTCTTCAGGGCGAACCAGACGAAGGACAGTTGCGGCAGGATGCCGAACGGACCGTGCCAGCCACCGAAGAACAGGGTGACCAGCAGTGCCGAGATCAGGATGATGCCGATGTACTCGCCTACGAAGAACATGCCCCATTTCATACCGGCGTATTCAATGTGGTAACCGTCGGCCAGTTCCTGTTCCGCTTCCGGCTGGTCGAAGGGGTGACGGTGAGTCACGGCCACGCCAGCGATGAAGAAGGTACAGAAGCCGAAGAACTGCGGAATGATGAACCACAGGTTCTGCGCCTGGTACTCGACGATGTCGCGCATGTTGAACGAACCGACCTGGGCCACGATGCCCATCAGCGCCAGGCCCATGAACACTTCGTAGGACACGGTCTGGGCCGAGGCCCGCAAGCTGCCCAGCAGGGCGAACTTGTTGTTACTCGACCAGCCGGCGAACAGCACCGCGTAGACCGACAGGCCGGCCATGGCGAAGAAGAACAGCAGGCCGATGTTCAGGTCCGCCACGCCCCAGGTCGGGGTGATCGGGATGATCGCGAAGGCGATCAGCAAGGCGCTCATGGCCACCACTGGCGCCAGGGTGAAGATCACCTTGTCGGCGAATGGTGGGGTCCAGTCTTCCTTGAAGAACATCTTCAGCATGTCGGCGGCAATCTGGAACATGCCGAACGGGCCAACGCGGTTCGGACCGTAACGGTCCTGCCACCAGCCCAGCAGGCGACGTTCGACGAAGCTCAGCAGCGCGCCGGCGATGACCACCGCCAGCAGGATCACCACGGCCTTGAGGACCGTGAGGATCACGTCGATCACTTCAGGGGTAAACCAACTCATTGCGCCGCCTCCTGCAGACCGTCAACGGATTTGCCAAAGAATGCCGGAGGAATCCCCGCCAGGCCGGCAGGCAAGCCCACCAGGCCGGCACCCAGCTCTTCGGTGACGCGCAGCGGCAGGCGCAGGGTCTGGCCAGCCAGGGTCACCGCCAGCAGGGCGCCATCGTTGACCCCCAGGCGATCGGCTTCGGACTTGGCCAGGGCCACGTAGGCGGCTGGAATGCGTTCCTGCACCGGAGCGGCTTTCGAGGAGTTTTCCTCGCTGCCGAACAGGTGGTAGAACGGCACTGCCTGCCAGGTGCCCTGGGCCGGGGAGAAGGCCCGCGGCACGCTGGCGAACCAGCTCAGGCGGTCGCCCTGGGTTTCGATCAGGCGAGCGCCCGGGTCGCCGGCACGCAGGTGGCCACCGACTTCGTCCTGGAACTTGTTCCAGGCTTGTGGCGAGTTCCAGCCCGGGGACCAGGCGAATGGCACTTGCGAACGCGGCTCGGCCGAGCCTGAGTAACCTTCCATGGAATAGGCGAAGGCGGTATCCGGGTCTTGCGGAGTACGCGGTTCGTGCACGCTCTGGTTGGCGCGCATGGCGGTACGGCCGCTGTAGCGCAGCGGTTCGCGGGCCAGTTTCATGCCCTTGATGCGGAACGCGGCGGAAGGCGCGGCATCGACGATGCTGGCCAGCTGTGCGGTGCTGGCGGCGCAGGCAGCGGTGACGTGGTCCAGTTGGGTCCAGTCCACCGGCTTGTTCAGCAGGGTGCTGCGCAGCGCATGCAGCCAGCGCCAGCCTTCGTGAACCATGATGCTGGCGTCGAGGTAGGTCGGATCGAAGACCTGGAAGAAGCGCTGGGCGCGACCTTCCTGGCTGACCAGGGTACCGTCGCCTTCGGCGAAGCTGGCCGCCGACAGCACCAGGTGCGCGCGTTCAACGGTGGCGGTCTGTTGGTGGTCGGCAACGATCACCACTTTCGCTGCGTTCAGCGCGGCATCCACCTTGGCGGCGTCGGTGCGGGTGTAGAGGTCGTTTTCCAGCACCACGATGGCGTCGGCACGGCCGTCGATCACTGCTTGCAGGGCGGCATCCAGGGATTCGCCACCGAGCATGGTCAGGCCCAGGCTGTTGGCCTCTGGCACCACCAGGCTGATGGAGCCGGCCTTGTCCCGCAGTTTCAGGGCCTTGGCAATGTTGGCCGCGGCTTCGATCAGTGCCTTGGAGCCCAGGGAAGTACCGGAAATGATCAGCGGGCGCTTGGCGGCCAGCAGGGCATCGGCGATGCGCTTGGCCAGTTCCAGGGCTTCGCTGTCCAGGCCTTCCACGGCAGGGGCGCTTGGGTCTATGGCGTGGGCCACGGCGAAACCGATGCGCGCCAGGTCGTCGGGAGCGGCGTGTACACACTCTTCGGCAACGTCGTCGAGCTTGGTGTCGGTCAGGCTGGCAATGAACAGCGGGTTCAGCGCGTGCTGGCCGATGTTCTTCACCGCAGCGTCGAGCCAAGGCTGGACGCGCATCGCATCGGCCATGTCCTCGGCCTTGCCCTTGACCGACTGACGCAGGGCCAGGGCCATGCGCGCGGCGGTCTGGGTCAGGTCTTCGCCCAACACGAACACGGCGTCGTGGTCTTCGATTTCACGCATGTTCGGAACCGGCAGCGGGCTGTCGTTCAGCACCTGCATCACCAGGCGAATGCGCTCTAGCTCGGAGGCTTCGATACCGCTGTAGAAGTGCTCGGCACCCACCAGCTCCAGCAGCGCGTAGTTGCTTTCCAGGCTGGCGCGGGGCGAACCGATACCGACGATGTTGCGACCGCGCAGCAGGTCGGCTGCTTGGTCCAGGGCCTGGTCCAGGTTCAGCTGGGTGCCGTCTGCCAGGCGTGGCTGGCGCGGACGGTCCTTGCGGTTGACGTAGCCATAGCCGAAGCGGCCACGGTCGCAGAGGAAGTACTGGTTCACCGAACCGTTGTAGCGGTTCTCGATGCGCCGCAGTTCGCCGTAGCGTTCGCCCGGGGAGATGTTGCAACCGCTGGAGCAGCCATGGCAGATGCTCGGCGAGAACTGCATGTCCCACTTGCGGTTGTAGCGCTCGGAGTGGGTCTTGTCGGTGAATACACCGGTCGGGCAGACCTCGGTGAGGTTGCCGGAGAACTCGCTTTCCAGCACGCCGTCTTCAACGCGACCGAAGTACACGTTGTCGTGGGCGCCATAGACACCCAGGTCGGTGCCGCCGGCGTAGTCCTTGTAGAAACGCACGCAGCGGTAGCAGGCGATGCAGCGGTTCATCTCGTGGGAAATGAACGGGCCGAGGTCCTGGTTCTGGTGGGTGCGCTTGGTGAAGCGATAGCGGCGCTCGTTGTGGCCGGTCATCACTGTCATGTCTTGCAGGTGGCAGTGACCGCCTTCCTCGCACACCGGGCAGTCGTGCGGGTGGTTGGTCATCAGCCACTCGACGACACTGGCGCGGAACGCCTTGGATTCTTCATCGTCGATGGAGATCCAGGTGTTGTCGGTGGCTGGGGTCATGCAGGACATGACGATGCGACCACGGGTGTCGTTCTCGTCGGTGTACTGCTTGACCGCGCACTGGCGACAGGCACCGACGCTACCTAGAGCGGGGTGCCAGCAGAAATACGGGATGTCGAGGCCTAGTGACAGACAAGCCTGTAACAGGTTGTCCGCCCCATCGACTTCGAGCGCTTTGCCGTCTACGTGGATAGTGGCCATGGTTCAAAGTTCTTCGTTGGCCCGGTGTCAGCGGGCGTGGCTAATGGAATCTTGTTATGCGTGCGAATCAACACAGCCGTTCACGGCGTCATCGCACGTCGAGCACAGGGCACGGACCCTGCGCTCTCATTTAAGCGTTACGCGCCGACTACTATCGGTCGGGCCAGAGGCGGGACGGCGGCGCTGGTGGGCGCGATGCCGGCTTCGAACTCTGGACGGAAATACTTGATGGCACTGCCCAAAGGCTCCACGGCACCCGGTGCGTGAGCACAGAAGGTCTTGCCTGGGCCGAGGAAACCCACCAGACCCAGCAGGGTCTCGATGTCGCCTGGCTGGCCTTCGCCCTTCTCGATGGCCATCAGCAGCTTGACGCTCCAGGGCAAGCCATCGCGGCACGGGGTGCAGAAACCGCAGGATTCGCGGGCGAAGAACTGCTCCATGTTGCGCAGCAGCGACACCATGTTGATGCTGTCGTCCACCGCCATGGCCAGGCCGGTACCCATGCGGGTGCCCACTTTGGCGATGCCGCCGGCGTACATCTGGGCGTCCAGGTGCTCGGGCAGCAGGAAGCCGGTACCGGCGCCGCCTGGCTGCCAGCACTTGAGCTTGTAGCCGTCGCGCATGCCGCCGGCGTAATCCTCGAACAGCTCGCGGGCGGTCACGCCAAATGGCAGCTCCCACAGGCCAGGGTTCTTCACCTTGCCGGAGAAGCCCATCAGCTTGGTGCCGTGGTCTTCGCTGCCTTCGCGGGCCAGGGATTTGTACCACTCCACGCCGTCGCCGATGATCGCCGGCACGTTGCACAGGGTTTCGACGTTGTTCACGCAGGTTGGCTTGCCCCACACGCCGACGGCGGCAGGGAAGGGCGGCTTGGAGCGCGGGTTGGCGCGGCGGCCTTCCAGGGAGTTGATCAGTGCGGTTTCTTCACCGCAGATGTAGCGCCCGGCACCGGTGTGCACGAACAGCTCGAAATCAAAACCGCTGCCCAGGATGTTCTTGCCCAGAAGGCCGGCGGCCTTGGCTTCTTCCACGGCGCGCCGCAGGTGCTTGGCGGCGGTGGTGTACTCGCCCCGCAGGAAGATGTAGCCGCGGTAGGTTTTCAGTGCACGGGCACTGATCAGCATGCCTTCGATCAGCAGATGGGGCAGTTGCTCCATCAGCATGCGGTCCTTCCAGGTGTTGGGTTCCATTTCATCCGCGTTGCACAGCAGGTAGCGGATGTTCATGGATTCGTCTTTGGGCATCAGGCCCCACTTCACGCCGGTGGGGAAGCCCGCACCGCCGCGACCCTTGAGGCCGGCATCCTTGACGGTTTGTACGATGTCGTCCTGGGACAAGTCGGCGAAGGCCTTGCGGGCCGCCGCGTAGCCGTTCTTGGCCTGGTACTCGTCAAGCCACACCGGCTCGCCGTCGTCACGCAGGCGCCAGGTCAGGGGGTGGGTTTCTGCGCTGCGCGCGATGCGGTTTGCAGGACCGAAAGAGGTCAGGGTCATACGTAGCCCTCCAACAGTTTGGCCACGCCAGCAGGCTGCACGTCGCCGAAAGTGTCGTCATCGATCATCAGCGCCGGGGCCTTGTCGCAGTTGCCCAGGCAGCACACCGGCAGCAGGGTGAAGCGGCCGTCGGCGGTGGTCTGGCCGAGGCCGATGCCCAACTCGCTCTGGATCTGGCCGACCACCGACTCATGGCCGCCGATGTAGCAGACCATGCTGTCGCAGACGCGGATGATGTGGCGGCCCACTGGCTGGCGGAAGATCTGGCTGTAGAACGTCGCCACGCCTTCCACGTCGCTGGCGGGAATGCCGAGGATCTCTCCGATGGCGTAGACCGCGCCGTCCGGCACCCAGCCTCGTTCCTTCTGGACGATCTTCAGGGCTTCGATGGACGCCGCGCGCGGGTCTTCGTAGTGATGCATCTCGTGCTCGATGGCCGAGCGCTCGGTTTCGCTGAGGGCGAAACGGTCTGTCTGGATAAGCGTGCTGTTCATGCTTAGCGGTCCACGTCGGCCATAACGAAGTCGATACTACCCAGGTACGCGATCAAGTCCGCGACCATGCTGCCTTTGATCACCGAAGGGATCTGCTGCAGGTGGGCGAAGCTTGGGGTACGGATCCGGGTGCGGTAGCTCATGGTGCCGCCATCGCTCGTCAGGTAATAACTGTTGATGCCCTTGGTCGCTTCGATCATCTGGAAGGATTCGTTGGCCGGCATCACCGGGCCCCACGAAACCTGCAGGAAGTGCGTGATCAAGGTTTCGATGTGCTGCAGGGTGCGCTCTTTCGGCGGCGGCGTGGTCAGCGGGTGATCCGCCTTGTACGGGCCTTCCGGCATGTTGCGCAGGCACTGGTCGATGATGCGGATACTCTGGCGCATCTCCTCGACGCGGACCATGCAGCGGTCATAGGCATCGCCGTTGTGGGCCAGCGGTACTTCGAACTCGAAGTTCTCGTAGCCGGAGTACGGGCGCGCCTTGCGCAGGTCGAAATCGCAACCGGTGGAGCGCAGGCCGGCACCGGTGGTGCCCCATTCCAGGGCTTCCTTGGTGTTGTAGGCGGCAACGCCGATGGTCCGACCCTTGAGGATGCTGTTCTGCAGGGCGGCCTTGGTGTACTCGTCGAGGCGCTTGGGCAGCCAGTCGACGAATTCCTTGACCAGCTTGTCCCAGCCGCGCGGCAGGTCGTGGGCCACACCGCCGATGCGGTACCAGGCCGGGTGCAGGCGGAAGCCGGTGATGGCCTCGATGACCTTGTAGGCGCGCTGACGGTCGGTGAAGGTGAAGAACACCGGGGTCATGGCGCCCACGTCCTGGATGTAGGTACCCAGGAACAGCAGGTGGCTGGTGATGCGGAAGAACTCGGCCAGCATGATGCGGATGGTGTCGACCTTCTCCGGCACCTTGATCCCGGCCAGCTTCTCCACCGACAGCACGTACGGCAGGTTGTTCATCACCCCGCCGAGGTAGTCGATACGGTCGGTGTAGGGGATGAAGCTGTGCCAGGACTGGCGCTCGGCCATCTTCTCGGCGCCACGGTGGTGGTAGCCGATGTCTGGTACGCAGTCGACGATCTCTTCGCCGTCCAGCTGCAGGATGATGCGGAAGGCACCGTGGGCCGAAGGGTGGTTCGGGCCCAGGTTGAGGAACATGTAGTCCTCGTTGGCGCCGGAACGCTTCATGCCCCAGTCTTCCGGACGGAAGCGCGCGGCTTCCTCTTCCAGTTGCTGCTTGGCCAGGTTCAGGCTGAACGGATCGAACTCGGTGGCGCGGGCCGGGAAGTCCTTGCGCAGCGGGTGACCTTCCCAGGTCGGCGGCATCATGATGCGCGACAGGTGAGGGTGGCCGGCGAAGTCGATGCCGAACATGTCCCAGACTTCACGCTCGTACCAGTTGGCGTTGGGCCAGATGCTGGTCACGGACGGCAGGTTGAGGTCGCCTTCGGACAGGGCCACCTTGATCATCACGTCGCTGTTACGTTCGATCGACAGCAGGTGATAGAAGACGCTGAAGTCGGCACTCGGCAGGCCCTGGCGCTTGGTGCGCAGGCGCTCGTCCACGCCATGCAGGTCATAGAGCATGACGTACGGCTTGGGCAGGTTGCGCAGGAAGGTCAGGACTTCAACGAGTTTGGAGCGGGTAACCCAGAGCACCGGCATGCCGGTGCGGGTGGCCTGGGCGGTGAACGCCTCAGGGCCAAAACGGTTAGTTAGTTCGACGACCACATCCTGGTCGTCAGCCTTGTAAGGCGGGATGTACAGAGCACTGCCTGTAGTCATGGTTTTTTATCGCTTTGGGTCAACGTAAAGAGTGAAGCCAGTGTCGTTTCTTGTTCAAGAACAGAGCTGGATCAGACTTCGTCAGGGCTGCGCAGGTTGGTGACCTGAATGCGCTGTTCGCGGCGCTGCTCCTTTTGCGACGGCATTTCGGCGCGGTACACGCCTTGATCACCGACGACCCAGGAAAGTGGGCGACGCTCCTGGCCAATGGATTCCTGCAGCAGCATCAGGCCTTGCAGGAATGCTTCAGGGCGGGGCGGGCAGCCAGGTACGTAGACGTCCACGGGCAGGAACTTGTCCACCCCCTGAACTACGGAGTAGATGTCGTACATGCCGCCGGAGTTGGCGCACGAACCCATGGAGATAACCCACTTGGGCTCGAGCATTTGCTCATAGAGACGCTGGATGATCGGCGCCATCTTGATGAAGCAGGTGCCGGCGATAACCATGAAGTCCGCCTGACGCGGCGATGCCCGGATCACCTCGGCGCCGAAGCGCGCGATGTCGTGGGGCGCCGTGAAGGCGGTGGTCATTTCCACGTAGCAGCAGGACAGGCCGAAGTTGTACGGCCACAGGGAGTTCTTGCGACCCCAGTTGACCGCGCCGCTCAGCACGTCTTCCAGCTTGCCCATGAAGATGTTTTTGTGAACCTGATCCTCTAACGGATCGGAAACGGTTTCCCGTTGGCCGATCGGGTACTGATCGTTAGGTGCATCCGGGTCGATCCTGGTGAGATTGTATTGCATTGCCAAAGCCTCATTGTTTTAGCTTCGCCTGCCGCTTACGACGACCTTCCGGAGCCCAGTCAAGAGCCCCCACTCGCCAAAGGTAGACAAGACCTGCCAACAGAATTGCTATGAAAACGAGAGCTTCGACAAATCCGGTCCAGCCGCTTTCGCGGACGGACACAGACCAGGCAAAGAGAAAGAGGGCTTCGATATCGAAGATCACGAAGAGCATCGCGACCAGATAGAATTTGGCTGAGAGCCGCAAGCGGGCGCCACCTGTAGGTAGCATGCCGGACTCGAACGGTTCGTTTTTGCTGCGGCCCCAGGCTTTTGACCCGAGGAGGCTGGAGACGCCGAGCATGAAGGCGCAAAGGCCGACGACACCCAGAAGGAAAATGGCAAAGCCCCAGTTGTGGGCCATGAGTCCTGTCGCTTCGGGCATGCTGGTAATCCTTAACAGAGAGCAAGAGTCTCTGAGCTTGATAAAGAAATAAAGCAGTGACGATATGTCGCAGCGCAATCAATCGCGCTGATTTTATGGCTAAACACCGGGCAAGTAAAATTTCTAAAGCGAAATTGTTTATCGTAATAAGGACATAGCGCACCTCTGTAGCCCCGTAAGCCGCGGCCTGCGGGCATTAGGGGCGGTTTTGTTAATTATGTTTTGTCACCGTTGCAACGAAAGTTACAACAGCTAAATGATAATCAATATTGTTTAGAGGTGGCTTTAATCTACTTTCCTTCGGGGCGTGGGAAAGTTGCTTGTTATATCCCTGTTACTGCAAGTAGCAGGGGCGCACCTTTTAACTCGTTTTGCCAGTGGCAACACCGCTCTGGATCAATGTTTCGCCAGCTTTCTGCTGGAAACCGGCTGGCCGGCGAATTTTGCCGGTGAGGCAGGGGCGTGCGCTTCCCCGGCAAGCCGGCTATCTGCAGATAGGCGGGCAAAAAAAACGCCCCGAACCAGTCGGGGCGTCAGTTTTACAGCAATGCAGTTGTTTTTACCGGGTCTGCATTGGCCGCTCGATCAAGGCCTGGGGCCTGGAATCAATGGAACTGCTCTTCTTCGGTGGAGCCGGTCAGGGCGGTTACCGAGGACGAACCACCCTGGATCACGGTGGTCATGTCGTCGAAGTAGCCGGTGCCCACTTCCTGCTGGTGCGCCACGAAGGTGTAGCCTTTTGCGGCGTCAGCGAACTCTTGCTCTTGCAGTTTCACGTAGGCGGTCATGTCGTTGCGGGCGTAGTCGTGCGCCAGGTTGAACATGCTGTGCCACATGTTGTGGATGCCGGCCAGGGTGATGAACTGGTGCTTGTAGCCCATGGCGGACAGCTCACGCTGGAACTTGGCGATGGTCGCGTCGTCCAGGTTCTTCTTCCAGTTGAAGGAAGGCGAGCAGTTGTACGAGAGGATCTGGTCCGGGTATTCCTTCTTGATCGCTTCGGCGAAGCGACGGGCTTCGTCCAGGTCCGGCTTGGCGGTTTCGCACCAGATCAGGTCGGCGTAAGGCGCGTAGGCCAGGCCGCGGGCAATCGCCTGGTCCAGGCCGGCTTTAACTTTGTAGAAGCCTTCCTGGGTGCGGGTGCCGGTCACGAACGGTTGGTCGTACGGGTCGCAGTCGGAGGTCAGCAGGTCGGCGGCGTTGGCGTCGGTACGGGCCAGGATGATGGTCGGTACGCCGGCAACGTCGGCCGCCAGACGGGCAGCGGTGAGTTTCTGCACGGCTTCCTGGGTGGGTACCAGTACCTTGCCGCCCATGTGGCCGCACTTCTTCACGGAAGCCAGCTGGTCTTCGAAGTGAACGCCGGCGGCGCCTGCTTCGATCATGCTCTTCATCAGCTCGTAGGCGTTCAGTACGCCGCCGAAACCGGCTTCGGCGTCAGCCACGATAGGCGCGAAGTAGTCGATGTAGCCGTCGTCGCCCGGGTTCTTGCCGGCTTTCCACTGGATCTGGTCGGCGCGGCGGAACGAGTTGTTGATGCGCTTGACCACGGTTGGCACCGAGTCCACCGGGTACAGCGATTGGTCGGGGTACATGGATTCGGCGGAGTTGTTGTCCGCGGCCACTTGCCAGCCCGACAGGTAAATAGCCTGGATACCGGCCTTGACCTGCTGTACAGCCTGGCCGCCGGTCAGGGCGCCCATGCAGTTGACGAAATCTTTCTCAGGGCGGAAGGACGGCTTGGCGCCTTGGGTGACCAGGTTCCAGAGCTTCTCGGCGCCCATGCGTGCCAGGGTGTGCTCGGGTTGAACCGAGCCACGCAGACGGACCACGTCGGCAGCGGAGTAAGTGCGAGTCACGCCTTTCCAGCGCGGGTTTTCCGCCCAGTCTTTTTCAAGGGCTGCAATTTGCTGTTCGCGTGTCAGTGCCATGGAGATAAACCTCGTCGCATAGGTCTTGGGTGGAAAATTCCTGCTCCGCCGCCTGCGCCGGTTGAAAAGAGGCGCGGGAGGCTGCTCGCTGACCAGAAGCCTAGGTGGTCAAGTCGGGTTCGGCGGTGATAGCGACGGGTGAACGATGGGCTCGGGGGAGAAAGTGAGCAGGTGAAGGCCAGCTGCAGGGCGCATTCGGGCGTCGTGGGCCTTAGTACGTTCCATCAGTGTGTTGCCGATCTACCTAATTACGCTTCCGTCCCTCGGGACAACTTCGTTCCAGTCGCAATCTCGTCAAACACACCTTGTGGGCGGTACAGACACGAATCGGCTCAGGTGGGTAGGTTAGAGCGACGATCCGAAGGCCCTTGCCAGGGCCCCTGATTAGCGGGAGCGAGGCCATCATGCCCGCGGTTTTTTTGCTCGTCAAATGTTTTGTAGTGCTTTTTTTATGGCACTACATCTTTGGTCTAATACGACTAATCAGTCAGTTTTTGGTGCTTTAGTCCAGGGCGTCGACCTTGACCCGCAAGGTCATGTCATCCCGTCCTTGAGTCGAATAGCTGCGGCCCAGGCCCTGCTTGTCGGCCTGAGTCTGGCGATTGACCCCGGCCAGGGTGATCCACTCGCCGAGGCGTCCGCTGACGGTTGTGTCGGTGCTTTGCACGTTCACTACATCGGGACGTTCCTGGCTCATGCGGTCACGATTGGTACTAATGCTCAGGTGCACGGTCTCGCCGGTGAGGCTGGCGGTGACATAGAAGCCCTGGGTGACATTGCGGTATTGGGTCTGGTTCTGCAGGCGTCCGTAGGGATCGGTCTGGGTGCTGGTCAGGGGCACGCTCTGGCCCACCTGGATCAGCGCCGGCACACCTTCGCTGGCCTGCACTTGCTGGATGCCGCCGTCGCGGCTCTCAGTGCTGCGATTGATGATCCGGGTTTGCGGCGCGCCGTTGACCGAGTAGCCCTGGTTGTCCTGGAAGTTGTTTTCGTTGGTGTCGACGGTGATCAGCAGGCGCTTGGCCGCGGTGTCGAGCTGGGCGATAAAGGCCCGCAGTTCGGCGATCCTGCCCGGTTCGGCGTTGACGATCAGCTGGTTGCCGTAGGCGCTGACCTTGCCGTCCTTGCCGAGAAAGTTCTGCGCCACGGGCAGCAGGTCGGCGCTGGTGCGGTTGTTCAGCGGCACGATCTCGGTAGCGGCCATCACCGAGCAGCTGAGGCCCAGCAGCAGGGTGGTGAGCAGGGTGCGTAGGGACATATCCGTTATCTCCGCGAATGGCTGGCGTAAGGCCTTGAGTTTGACACTTTGTCGGCTTGGCGTGGGGCAAGTTGAATCCCGCGCGGCAAAACGCCCCGGCATCCTGATCCCCTGCCGAGTTGACAGGGGAGGGATGGCGGGGCGTTTGGCTGAAGCGGCTAGGGATCAGGCGCCGCGAACCATGTCCACGTGAGGAATGCCTGCTTCGAGGAACTCCTCGCTGACGATGGCAAAGCCCAGGCGCTCGTAGAACGGTGTGGCCTGGACTTGCGCGCTGAGCATCTGCTGCTTGAGGCCGCGCTTTTGCGCTTCGTCGATGACGGCGCGCATCAGCGCATCGCCGACCTTGAGGCCGCGCCAGTCCTTGAGCACCGAGACCCGGCCGATATGACCGTCGGGCAGCAGGCGCGCGGTGCCGATGGGGAAGTCGCCCTCGAACGCCAGGAAGTGCACGGCGCCGTCGTCTTCGGCGTCCCACTCGAGCTCCGGCGGCACCGCTTGCTCGGCAATGAATACCGCTTCACGAATGCGCCGGATCTCGGCGTTGTCCTTGTGCCAGTCTGCGACCTCTACGCGAATCTTATTCATCGGCAAATCCCAGGCTCCCTTGCTTGACCAGTTCACACAACAGGCCGCGCCCATCGTCATCCGCCAGCCAGGGGCCGAGGTTGTCGATATGCAGGGCATCGGCGGCGCAAATCATTTTCAGCAGCTCACGCAGTTTACCGGGAAGCAGGCGGCTCTGGCCGCTGGCGAACAGCAGCAGGTCTTCGTCCACTTCCGACCAGGCCAGGCGCGCACTCGGGTTGCGGATCAGGATCGCGCCCTGTTCCAGGCTGCCCAGCAGGTCGTCTTCTTCCAGTTCAGGGCCTACCACCAGTTCCGGGTAACGCGGCTCGGTCATGAACTGGCCGAACCAGGTCAGCAGTAGGCGCTCGTCGCTCATGTGCTCGGCCAGCAGGCCCTTGAGGCGGTCCAGGGCGTCTTGCTGGATCTGGTGCGGGTCGCTGGCCGGCTGCACGTCGGCGTCGGTGTAGCGCTCTTCGTCCGGCAGGAACTGGCTGAGGAAGTCGGTGAAGTGGGTCAGCACTTCAGCTGCGCTTGGCGCGCGGAAGCCGACCGAGTAGGTCATGCAGTCGTTCACCGCAATGCCGTAATGGGCCAGGCGCGGTGGCAGGTAGAGCATGTCACCGGGCTCCAGCACCCAGCTCTCGGTTTCTTCGAACTCGGCGAGAATGCGCAGGTCCGCGTGTTGCAGCAGCGGGCTCTCGGCGTCGCACATCTGGCCGATCTTCCAGTTGCGCTTGCCGTGGCCCTGAAGCAGGAACACGTCGTAGTTGTCGAAGTGCGGGCCGACATTGCCGCCAGGTGCGGCGAAGCTGATCATCACATCGTCGATGCGCCAGCTGGGCAGGAAGCGGAAATGCTCCAGCAGCTCGGCGACTTCTGGCACGAACTGGTCGACGGCCTGCACCAAGAGGGTCCAGTCGCGCTCCGGCAGCTTGCTGAACTCGTCCTCGGCAAACGGGCCGCGACGCAGCTCCCAGGGGCGCTCGCCGTTCTCGATCACCAGGCGCGATTCGACTTCTTCTTCCAGGGCCAGGCCGGCCAGTTCGTCGGCGTCGATCGGGCTTTCGAAGTCTGG
Source organism: Pseudomonas sp. NFXW11 (assembly GCF_049887815.1). NCBI lineage: Bacteria > Pseudomonadati > Pseudomonadota > Gammaproteobacteria > Pseudomonadales > Pseudomonadaceae > Pseudomonas > Pseudomonas sp. NFXW11. The sequence continues at coordinate 37,712 of NZ_JAGEKI010000022.1, forward strand.
CATGGCCTGGCGCACCAGCAGGGGTTTCTTCTGCCAGTAGTCGCGCAGGAATTCCCGTGCAGTAAGGCCGCCCAGAAGTTGCAGAGGAGTATCAGGATTCATGTGTAACCTATTGAAAAATTGTACTTTTCGAGCATGAATAAAAACGCCCGGCGCGGCCGGGCGTCAACAGGTCGAGCGGCAGGTCAGATGCGCTTGGCCTGGGCTGCGGCATTACCGATATAGCTGGCCGGGGTGAGCTGTTTGAGCTCGGCCTTGGCGGCGGCGGGCATGTCCAGCCCGTCGATGAAAGTCTGCAGCGCTTGCGGGCTGATGCCCTTGCCGCGAGTCAGCTCCTTGAGCTTCTCGTAGGGGTTCTCGATGTTGTAGCGGCGCATCACGGTCTGGATCGGCTCGGCCAGGACTTCCCAGCAGGCGTCCAGGTCGGCAGCGATTTTCTCGGCGTTGAGCTCCAGCTTGCTGATGCCCTTGAGGCTGGCCTCGTAGGCGATCACGCTGTGGGCAAAACCCACGCCCAGGTTGCGCAGCACGGTGGAGTCGGTCAGGTCGCGCTGCCAGCGGGAGATCGGCAGTTTGCTCGCCAGGTGCTGGAACAGCGCGTTAGCGATGCCCAGGTTGCCTTCGGAGTTTTCGAAGTCGATCGGGTTGACCTTATGCGGCATGGTCGAGGAGCCGATTTCGCCGGCGATGGTGCGCTGCTTGAAATAGCCCAGGGAGATGTAGCCCCAGATATCGCGATCGAAGTCGATCAGGATGGTGTTGAAGCGGGCGATGGCGTCGAACAGCTCGGCGATGTAGTCGTGCGGCTCGATCTGCGTGGTGTAGGGGTTGAAGGCCAGGCCCAGCTCGTCTTCGATAAAGGCGCGGGCGTTGGCTTCCCAGTCGATGTCCGGGTAGGCCGAGAGGTGGGCGTTGTAGTTGCCCACGGCGCCGTTGATCTTGCCCAGCAGCGGCACGGCGGCCACCTGAGCGATCTGGCGCTCCAGGCGGTAAACCACGTTGGCCAGTTCCTTGCCCAGGGTGGTCGGCGACGCCGGCTGGCCGTGGGTGCGCGACAGCATCGGCACTTCGGCGAAGCGGATCGCCAGTTCGCGGATGGCGTTGGCGGTCTGGCGCATCAGCGGCAGCATCACCTCATCACGGCCTTCGCGCAGCATCAGGGCGTGGGACAGGTTGTTGATGTCCTCGCTGGTGCAGGCGAAGTGGATGAACTCACTGACGTTGGCCAGCTCAGGCAGCTTGGCGGCTTGTTCCTTGAGCAGGTACTCGATGGCCTTGACGTCGTGGTTGGTGGTGCGCTCGATCTCTTTGACGCGCTCGGCGTGCTCCAGGGAGAAGTTCTCTGCCAGGGCATTGAGCACCGCATTGGCTTCGGCGGAAAACGCCGGCACTTCGCTGATGGCGCTATGGGCGGCCAAGCGCTGGAGCCAGCGCACTTCAACGAGGACGCGAGCACGGATCAGGCCGTATTCGCTGAAAATGGGGCGCAGGGCCTGGGTTTTGCCGGCGTAGCGGCCGTCAACAGGGGAAACCGCAGTGAGCGAAGAGAGCTGCATGGGGTGTTCTCGGACAGTCGGGCAACGAAATGGGGCGCGTATCATACATGAAAATATCCGCCGGTCCGTTGCCAACTGACCGGCGTCTTACGCGCAGCTCTTTAAAAAAGCGTTTGGGGCGAGCGCAGCTCAGGTGCTGCGCATCAATGGATAGAGTTCTTTGAGCAATTTGCGCCGGCTGATCACCAATTGCCAGCGGTGGCCGCCGAGCTGGCGCCACAGGCGCGCGGAGCGGATGCCGGCCAGCAGCAGGGCGCGGATCTTCGAGGCATTGCTCGGCTGCTGCAGGTTGCGCATATCGCCGTGCACCTGGATGCGCTGGCGCAGGGTGCTCAGGGTGTCCTGGTAAAGCCCGCCGCACGCGGCAATCACGTTCTCGTGGGCCGGGCCGAAATGCTCGACCTGGGACTGGATCTGCGGCAGGCGCTTGCCGATGGTTTCCAGCAGGTCGTCGCGCTTGGCCAGCTGACGCTCCAGGCCCAGCATCGACAGGGCGTAGCGCAGGGGTTCGCGCTGCAGGGTGCTGGGGTCGCGTTCCAGGGCGCCGATCAGCGCGCGGTAGCCTTCGCGCAGGTTGATGTCGTCACCGCCATAGACCTCCAGGGTGTCCTTGGGGTCACGAATCAGCAGGCTGCCGAGCATGCAGCTCAGGGCGGCCTCGCTGACCTGGCCGGTCTTGGCGATCCGGTCCACCAGCACTGCCGCGAGAAACACGCCGCCCAGCGCCGTCAGTTGCTCCTGGATCGGGCTCATGGACGTAGGTCCTTGCTGGTCCAGGGTTCGGCCACTTCGATCACCCCGCCACCGAGGCAGATTTCACCGTCGTAGAACACCACGGACTGCCCGGGCGTCACCGCTCGTTGCGGGTCGTCGAAGGTGGCGCGGTAGCCGCTGGCGGTCTGCTCCAGGGTGCAGGGCTGGTCGCTCTGGCGGTAGCGCACCTTGGCGGTCAGGCGCCGTGGCTGGCTGAGGTCGATGGGGTTGACCCAATAGATGTCGGAGGCCAGCAGGGCGCGGGAGAACAGCCAGGGGTGATCGTTGCCCTGGCCAACGATCAGCTCGTTGTGTTCCAGGTCCTTGATCAGCACGTACCACGGCTCTTCGCCGGCGTCTTTCAGGCCGCCGATGCCCAGGCCCTGGCGCTGGCCGATGGTGTGGTACATCAGGCCGTGGTGGCGGCCGATGACTTCGCCTTCGGTGGTCTTGATCTCGCCGGGCTGGGCCGGCAGGTATTGCTTGAGGAAGTCGCTGAAGCGTCGTTCGCCGATAAAGCAGATGCCGGTGGAGTCTTTCTTCTTCGCCGTGGCCAGGTCGTGCTTCTCGGCAATCGCGCGTACTTCGGGTTTTTCCAGCTCGCCCACCGGGAACAGGGTCTTGGCGATCTGCTCGCCACCCACCGCGTGCAGGAAGTAGCTCTGGTCCTTGTTCGGGTCCAGGCCCTTGAGCAGCTCGGTGCGCCCGTCGATATCGCGGCGGCGCACATAGTGGCCGGTGGCGATCAGGTCGGCGCCGAGCATCATGGCGTAGTCGAGGAACGCCTTGAACTTGATTTCACGGTTGCACAGGATGTCCGGGTTCGGCGTGCGCCCGGCCTTGTATTCGGCCAGGAAGTGCTCGAACACATTGTCCCAGTACTCGGCGGCGAAGTTGGCGGTGTGCAGCTTGATGCCGAGCTTGTCGCACACGGCCTGGGCGTCGGCCAGGTCATCCATGGCGGTGCAGTATTCGGTGCCGTCGTCTTCCTCCCAGTTCTTCATGAACAGGCCTTCCACCTGGTAACCCTGCTCCATCAGCAGGAGGGCGGAAACGGAAGAATCCACGCCGCCGGACATGCCGACAATGACGCGCTTCTTTTGAATGTCAGAAGGGGCTGGATCACGCATAGGAATTCAACGGGTGTCTTGAAAAAGGACGCGATTCTAACAGGCTGCGGCCTGCAAGGCGAAAACTGCGGTTAAAGCGACGGGCGGATCAGCGCCAGGCTGTGCAACTGGCCGTCCAGGTAGTCGTCCAGGCACTGCAGGATCAGCTCGCTGCGCCAGTTGGCCCGTTGCTCGAGCAGTTGCTCGCGGGTCAGCCAACGTGGGCCGATGATGCCGTCGTCCAGTTGATAATCCGGATGATGGCGCAACGGTTTGGCGGCAAAGCACACGCGCTGGTAGGTCACGCCATTGCTGGGGGCGGTGTACAGGTAGATGCCGACCACGCCGGTCAGCTCCACGTCCCAGCCGGTTTCCTCCAGGGTTTCGCGGACGGCGGCTTGCAGCAGGCTTTCATCGGCATCCAGGTGCCCGGCGGGCTGGTTGAGCACCTGCTGTTCGCCGGAGTACTCCTCGACGAACAGGAAGCGACCCTGGTCTTCGACAATGGTGGCGACGGTGATATGGGGTTGCCATTCCATCAACAGGCTCCTTTATAAGGAAGGGCAGAAACACAAACCCCGGCACGGGGCCGGGGCTTGTGGGGTGGCTTGAGCTTACACCAGCGCGGCGATGGCCGCGTTGAGGGTGGCGCTCGGGCGCATGGCCTGGCTCACCAGCTCGGGGTTGGCGCTGTAGTAGTCGCCAATGTCCACAGGCTTGCCCTGGACTGCGTTGAGCTCGGCAACGATGGTCGCCTCGTTCTCGGTCAGGGTCTTGGCCAGAGGCGCGAACTGCGCTTGCAGGGCGCTGTCCTCGGTCTGTGCGGCCAGGGCCTGGGCCCAGTACAGCGCCAGGTAGAAGTGGCTGCCGCGGTTGTCGATATTGCCGACTTTGCGCGATGGCGACTTGTTGTTGTCCAGGAACTGGCCGGTGGCCTGGTCCAGGGTCTTGGCCAGCACCAGGGCCTTGGCATTGGCGTAGGTGTTGCCCAGGTGCTCCAGGGAGGCGGCCAGGGCCAGGAACTCACCCAGGGAATCCCAGCGCAGGAAGTTCTCTTCCAACAGCTGTTGCACGTGCTTCGGAGCCGAACCGCCGGCGCCGGTTTCGAACAGGCCACCGCCGTTCATCAGCGGTACGATCGACAGCATCTTGGCGCTGGTGCCCAGCTCCATGATCGGGAACAGGTCGGTCAGGTAGTCGCGCAGCACGTTGCCGGTCACCGAGATGGTGTCCTTGCCGTCGCGAGTGCGGGCCAGGGTGAACTTCATGGCTTCGACCGGGGACATGATGCGGATGTCCAGGTCGCTGGTGTCGTGATCCTTCAGGTAGGCCTGGACCTTCTCGATCATCACGCCGTCGTGGGCGCGCATCGGGTCCAGCCAGAAGATCGCCGGGGTGCTGCTGGCGCGGGCACGGTTGACCGCCAGCTTGACCCAGTCCTGGATCGGCGCGTCTTTGGTCTGGCACATGCGGAAGATGTCGCCGGCTTCGACTTGCTGCTCCAGCAGCAGGGCGCCTTTGCCGTCGGTGACGCGAACCACGCCGTCAGCCTTGATTTCGAAGGTCTTGTCGTGGGAGCCATACTCTTCGGCTTTCTTCGCCATCAGGCCCACGTTCGGCACGCTGCCCATGGTGGTTGGGTCGAAGGCGCCGTTGGCTTTGCAGTCTTCGATCACTGCCTGGTAGATGGTGGCGTAGCAACGGTCCGGGATCACCGCCTTGGTGTCGTGCAGCTGGCCGTCGGTGCCCCACATCTTGCCGGAGTCACGGATCATGGCCGGCATCGAGGCGTCGACGATCACATCGCTCGGCACATGCAGATTGGTGATGCCCTTGTCGGAGTTGACCATGGCCAGGGCTGGGCGAGCAGCGTAGACCGCCTGGATGTCAGCTTCGATGGCCGCTTGCTGCTCGGCTGGCAGGGCCTTGATGCGGGCGTACAGGTCGCCGATACCGTTGTTCAGGTTGAAGCCGATTTGCTCCAGCACGCTGGCGTGCTTGGCCAGGGCATCCTGATAGAACTCGGCAACGATCTGGCCGAACATGATCGGGTCGGAAACCTTCATCATGGTGGCCTTGAGGTGCACCGACAGCAGCACGCCTTGCTGCTTGGCGCTGTCGATCTCGGCGGCGATAAAGGCGCGCAGGGCCTTCTTGCTCATGACTGCGCAATCGAGGATCTCGCCGGCTTGCACGGCGGTCTTGGCCTTCAGCACGGTGGCAGTGCCGTCCTGGGCGATCAACTCGATCTTGACGCTGTCAGCGGCGTCGATCAGCGCAGCTTTCTCGCTGCCGTAGAAGTCGCCGTTGCTCATGTGGGCAACGTGGGACTTGGAGTCCTTGGCCCAGGCGCCCATCTTGTGCGGGTGCTTGCGCGCGTAGTTTTTCACCGACAGCGGGGCGCGGCGGTCGGAGTTGCCTTCACGCAGGACCGGGTTCACGGCGCTGCCCTTGACCTTGTCGTAACGCGCTTTGACGTCCTTCTCGGCATCGCTGCTGGGGTTTTCCGGGTAGTCCGGCAGGGCGTAGCCCTGAGCTTGCAGTTCTTTGATCGCGGCTTGCAGCTGCGGTACCGAGGCGCTGATGTTCGGCAGCTTGATGATGTTGGCTTCCGGGGTGACCGCCAGCTCGCCCAGTTCGGCGAGGTGGTCCGGCACCGCTTTGGCGCCCAACTGCTCGGGGAAGCTGGCCAGGATGCGGCCGGCCAGAGAGATGTCACGGGTTTCCATGGCGATATCAGCCGAAGCGGTGAAGGCTTCTACGATAGGCAGCAGGGAATAGGTGGCGAGGGCCGGGGCTTCGTCGGTGAAGGTGTAGATGATCTTCGAGCGGGTGGGCATATTCGGATTAACTCTCTTCTTTGCTAAAGCGTGCGCAGAAACTCGAGGTGCGCCGGGTAAGCGCTTTCGTTCAAAGGTCATCCATGAGCCGAATGTCGAGGTTTCTTCGCGGTGATGTTGGGTGCATCAGTCGAGCGTCAAGCGGGTGGGCTGCGGTAACAACCCGGCTTTGGGCGGCCATTCTCGGCTTGTAATGTCGGTAGCAGAGCGGTTCGGCCGTCGTGACTCTGTGGTCAGCGGCGGCATTATACATAGGTAGCTAGCAAAACGCCGATGCTTCATGGAAGGCCGTTCTCGTCCATTGGTCTAAAGGTCGCAGGCGAGGGTGGGGCGTAGAGTCGCCAAAGGTGCTCGAGTTTGGCGTTTTTCCCTTTGCATTCAGGCTTGTAGGCCGCCAAGTGTGCGGCTTACAGGGACTTTGGGTGGAACATGAGGTTCCCGTCCAGATTCAACTGGGTTACGCTCGAACGCAGCCAGATGTTCAATCCACACAACGGAGTTCAGCATGGGATACAAGAAGATTCAGGTTCCAGCAGTCGGCGACAAAATCACCGTCAATGCAGACCATTCTCTCAATGTTCCTAACAACCCGATTATTCCTTTCATCGAAGGCGACGGTATTGGTGTTGATATCAGCCCGGTCATGATCAAGGTTGTCGATGCTGCGGTTAAGAAGGCTTACGGCGGCGAACGCAAGATTTCCTGGATGGAAGTGTATGCCGGGGAAAAAGCGACTCAAGTGTACGACCAGGACACCTGGCTGCCCCAGGAAACCCTGGACGCAGTGAAGGATTACGTGGTTTCCATCAAGGGCCCGCTGACCACTCCGGTCGGTGGCGGCATCCGTTCCCTGAACGTGGCCCTGCGTCAGCAACTCGACCTGTATGTGTGCCTGCGCCCGGTGCGCTGGTTCGAAGGCGTGCCCAGCCCGGTGAAGAAGCCTGGCGATGTGGACATGACCATCTTCCGCGAGAACTCCGAGGACATCTACGCCGGCATCGAGTGGAAAGCCGGTTCGGCAGAAGCCACCAAGGTCATCAAGTTCCTTAAAGAAGAGATGGGTGTCACCAAGATCCGTTTCGACGAGAACTGCGGCATCGGCGTCAAGCCGGTTTCCCTGCAGGGCACCAAGCGTCTGGCGCGCAAGGCGCTGCAATATGTAGTGGATAACGACCGCGACTCGCTGACCATCGTGCACAAAGGCAACATCATGAAGTTCACCGAAGGTGCCTTCAAGGAATGGGCCTACGAAGTGGCGGCCGAAGAGTTCGGCGCAACCCTGCTGGACGGTGGTCCTTGGATGCAGTTCAAGAACCCGAAAACCGGCAAGAACGTCATCGTCAAGGACGCCATCGCCGACGCCATGCTCCAGCAGATCCTGCTGCGCCCGGCGGAATACGATGTGATCGCCACCCTCAACCTCAACGGTGACTACCTGTCCGACGCCCTGGCGGCGGAAGTGGGTGGTATCGGCATTGCTCCGGGCGCCAACCTGTCCGACACCGTGGCCATGTTCGAAGCTACCCACGGTACTGCGCCGAAGTACGCCGGCAAGGACCAGGTCAACCCAGGCTCGCTGATTCTCTCTGCCGAGATGATGCTGCGCCACATGGGCTGGACCGAAGCGGCCGACCTGATCATCAAGGGCACCAACGGCGCGATCTCGGCCAAGACCGTGACCTATGACTTCGAGCGCCTGATGGATGGCGCGACCCTGCTGTCTTCGTCGGCATTCGGCGATGCGCTGATCTCGCATATGTAAGCGCTAGCGCGGCAAAGCAAACCGGCCGATTCAATCCCTTGAATCGGCCGGTTTTTTTATGACTGGATGTTGGTGTGAATCAGTTCAGTGCGCTTTCAGCCTGGGCCTCGGTGCTGATGATTTCTCCGGGCGCCTTCAGGGCACTGATTTTGATCGCATGCAGGCCCTTGGGGCCTTGGATGATCTCGAAGCTCACAGCCTGTCCGGCTTTCAAGGTCTTGTAGCCATCCATATCGATGGCCGAGTAATGGGCAAACAGATCATCAGTCTTGCCCTCCTCATTAATAAAGCCATAGCCCTTGGCGTTGTTGAACCACTTGACCTTACCGCTAGCCATACTCATATCCCTCTGCAACAGACTCCATCACTGGAGTATCATCCAGTTCATCCGCCGCCAAACTTGGTAAAAAGATTGACGCCGCGGACGTTTATTACCCAATGTGGGCCCTATTGGTTGTAACACCGTTTTGCCGATAGTCAAGGTGACCCGGCAGTCGGTATTGAAAACGCTCCAGGGCGCCCCAAACACTGTATTTGCACAACTGACGAACCTTTCTTTCCATGCATGCAATCAGCCAGATTCGACTAACATTCAATCAGGATCGCCCGGACTTGCACGACGACGATTCCGCTGGCTTGGCAGTACAGGAGGCCAAGCCCGCACTGCAGGCGCCGCCGATGTACAAGGTGGTTTTGTTCAATGATGACTACACCCCGATGGATTTCGTCGTCGAAGTGCTCGAGATGTTTTTTAACCTGAATCGCGAGCTGGCGACCAAGGTCATGCTGGCCGTCCATACCGAGGGGCGGGCAGTGTGTGGATTGTTTACCCGCGACATCGCCGAGACCAAGGCCATGCAGGTCAACCAGTACGCCCGGGAAAGCCAGCATCCGCTACTCTGTGAAATCGAGAAGGACGGTTAACGCCGACCACTTGGGTATGAGGTGAAGCTATGTTAAACCGCGAGCTCGAAGTCACCCTCAATCTCGCCTTCAAGGAGGCCCGTTCGAAGCGTCATGAGTTCATGACCGTCGAACACCTTCTGCTGGCTCTTTTGGATAATGAGGCCGCCGCCACCGTTCTACGTGCCTGCGGAGCAAACCTCGACAAACTCAAGCACGACCTGCAGGAGTTCATCGACTCCACCACGCCATTGATCCCGGTCCATGACGAAGATCGCGAAACCCAGCCAACCCTGGGCTTCCAGCGTGTGCTGCAACGTGCTGTCTTTCATGTACAGAGCTCGGGCAAGCGCGAAGTCACCGGCGCCAATGTGCTGGTGGCGATTTTCAGTGAGCAAGAGAGCCAGGCGGTGTTTCTGCTGAAACAGCAGAGCGTTGCCCGTATCGACGTGGTCAACTACATCGCCCATGGCATCTCCAAGGTGCCGGGCCATGGCGATCATTCCGAAGGCGAACAGGAAATGCAGGACGAGGAGGGTGGCGAGCCCTCTTCTTCGGGCAATCCCCTGGATGCCTATGCCAGCAACCTCAATGAACTGGCCCGCCAGGGGCGCATTGACCCGCTGGTAGGTCGCGAGCAGGAGGTCGAGCGCGTCGCACAGATCCTCGCTCGTCGACGCAAGAACAACCCGTTGCTGGTGGGTGAGGCGGGCGTCGGCAAGACAGCGATCGCCGAAGGCCTGGCCAAGCGCATTGTCGATAACCAGGTGCCGGACCTGCTGACCAACAGCGTGGTCTATTCCCTGGATCTCGGCGCGTTGCTGGCCGGTACCAAGTACCGCGGCGACTTCGAGAAGCGCTTCAAGGCGCTGCTCGGCGAGCTGAAGAAGCGTCCGCAGGCGATCCTGTTCATCGACGAAATCCATACCATCATTGGTGCCGGTGCGGCATCCGGTGGGGTGATGGACGCCTCGAATCTGCTCAAGCCGCTGCTGTCTTCGGGTGATATCCGTTGCATCGGTTCCACCACCTTTCAGGAATTTCGCGGCATCTTCGAGAAGGATCGGGCCCTGGCTCGGCGCTTCCAGAAGGTCGATGTGTCCGAGCCTTCGGTGGAAGACACCATCGGCATCCTGCGGGGGCTCAAGGGGCGTTTCGAGCAGCATCACAGCATCGAATACAGCGATGAAGCCCTGCGCGCCGCAGCCGAACTGGCCTCGCGCTACATCAATGACCGGCATATGCCGGACAAGGCCATCGATGTCATCGACGAGGCGGGCGCCTTCCAGCGCCTGCAGCCGGCCGACAAGCGCGTGAAGCGCATCGAAGTGGCCCAGGTCGAGGATATCGTGGCGAAAATCGCCCGGATTCCGCCAAAGCATGTCACCAGCTCCGATAAAGAGCTGCTGCGCAACCTTGAGCGCGACCTCAAGTTGACCGTGTTTGGCCAGGATGCGGCGATCGATTCGCTGTCCACCGCCATCAAGCTGTCCCGTGCCGGGCTGAAGTCGCCGGATAAACCCGTCGGTTCCTTCCTGTTCGCCGGTCCTACCGGTGTCGGCAAGACCGAGGCGGCGCGTCAGCTGGCCAAGGCCATGGGGATCGAGCTGGTGCGCTTCGACATGTCCGAGTACATGGAGCGGCACACCGTTTCGCGGCTGATCGGTGCGCCTCCCGGTTATGTCGGTTTCGACCAGGGCGGCTTGCTGACCGAAGCCATCACCAAGCAGCCGCACTGCGTGTTGCTGCTCGATGAAATCGAGAAGGCCCACCCGGAAGTCTTCAACCTGCTGCTGCAGGTGATGGACCACGGCACCCTGACCGACAACAACGGGCGCAAGGCGGATTTCCGCAATGTGATCGTCATCATGACCACCAACGCCGGTGCCGAAACCGCGGCGCGTGCCTCCATCGGCTTCACTCATCAGGATCACTCTTCCGATGCCATGGAAGTGATCAAGAAGAGCTTCACGCCGGAGTTCCGCAACCGCCTGGACACCATTATCCAGTTCGGTCGCCTGAGCCACGAAGTGATCAAGAGCGTGGTGGACAAGTTCCTTACCGAGCTTCAGGCGCAGTTGGAAGACAAGCGCGTGCAGCTGGAAGTGACCGATGCCGCACGCAGCTGGCTGGCCGCCGGTGGTTACGACGTGACCATGGGCGCCCGTCCGATGGCGCGCCTGATCCAGGACAAGATCAAGCGTCCCCTGGCCGAGGAAATCCTGTTTGGCGAATTGTCCGACCATGGCGGTGTGGTGCACATCGACATCAAGGATGGCGAGTTGACCTTCGATTTCGAGACCACGGCGGAAATGGCTTGATGGCCGCGTAACGCAGCAGTACCGCCAAAGGCACCGGAGGGTGCCTTTGTGCTATCTAGGATTTGTCTGCATGCGCAATGGGCGAAATTGTAGGAGCCGGCTTGCCGGCGAAGAGGCCCTCCAGTCTTGCATTGCTCTTGCGGACGCCTTCGCTGGCAAGCCAGCTCCTACAGGTTTTCTCCAGACGAACAAAAACGCCCGGCATAACCGGGCGTCTTGTATTGACTTGCTTAGCGAGCGCGGTAAGTGATGCGCCCTTTGCTCAAGTCATAGGGCGTCAGCTCGACGCGCACTTTGTCACCGGTAAGAATACGAATGTAGTTCTTGCGCATCTTGCCGGAGATGTGCGCGGTTACGACGTGCCCATTTTCCAACTCCACGCGAAACATGGTGTTGGGCAGGGTGTCGACGACAGTGCCTTCCATTTCGAAGCTGTCTTCTTTCGACATGCAGTAAAGCCCTCGGTATCCAATTAAATGGCCCGGTGCAACTGCGCCAGGCAAAAGCGGCGTGCATTGTGCCCGAAAAGTGGGGTTCAAGCCAAGGGCTTCTAGTTCAGGAGCACCCATCTCTGGTTAATCAGCAGCTCGATGGGGCGATATTGGGTCTTGTAGTTCATTTTTTTGCAGTTCTTGATCCAGTAGCCGAGGTAGACCGCGTCCAGGCCCTGGCGCAGGGTTTCGCCAATCTGCCAGAGGATTGCGTAACGCCCCAGGCTGCGACGCTCTTCGTCGGGTTCATAGAAGGTGTACACCGCCGACAGGCCATTGGGCAGCAGGTCGGTGACTGCAACGGCCAGCAAGCGACCGGCCAGTCGAAACTCGTAGAAGCGCGAGAACGGCAGGTCGCGCACCAGAAAGGTGGAGAACTGGTCGCGGCTGGGCGGAAACATATCGCCATCGGCATGGCGCTGCTCGATATAGCGCTGGTACAGGTCGAAATATTCTTCACTGAAAACCGGTTTCACCGCCTGCACGCTCAGGTCGCTGTTGCGCTTGAGGATGCGTTTCTGCTGGCGATTGGGCAGAAATTGCGCCGCCGGAATGCGCGCCGGCACGCAGGCGTTGCAGTTCTGGCAGTGCGGGCGGTACAGATGATCGCCGCTGCGACGAAAGCCCATTTCCGACAGATCCGCATAGACGTGCACATCCATGGGCTGGCTGGGATCGAGAAACAGGGTGGTCGCCTGTTCGCCGGGCAGGTAGCTGCAAGAGTGGGGTTGAGTGGCATAAAACTTCAGGCGCGCCAACTCGGTCATGAGTCAACCCTCGGGATAAGCTTTGAAATTAAGTGTAAGCCACTGCCGTCAAACCCGCCTAGGAAACCCATATGGCGCGGCTTGGCTGGTCCAGGTGCTGCTTGAGGTAGTCGGCAAACTGCGCCCGTGAAATCGAGCAGGCGCCCAGGCTATGCAGATGCTCGGTGGGCATCTGGCAGTCGATTAGCACGACCCCCCATTCCCTGAGGTGCTGCACCAGGGTGGCAAAACCGACTTTCGAGGCATTGTCGGCGCGGCTGAACATCGACTCGCCGAAAAACAGCTGCCCCATGGCCAGGCCGTAGAGGCCGCCCACCAGTTCGCCCTGATCCCAGACTTCCACCGAATGCGCATGACCGCGGCGGTGCAGTTCCAGATAGGCGCGCTGCATGGCCTCGCTGATCCAGGTACCGTCGGCATAGGCCCGCGGCGCGGCGCAGGCACTGATCACGGCGGCAAAATCCTGGTCGAAGGTCACCTGGTAACGCTGCTTGCGCAACAATTTGCCCAAGCTGCGGGACACATGAAGCTCCTCGGGCAAGAGCACCGTGCGCGGGTCCGGAGACCACCAGAGAATCGGCTGGCCTTCGGAATACCAGGGGAAGCAGCCGTGGCGATAGGCCTGGACCAGGCGCTCGGCGGACAAGTCGCCGCCCGCGGCGAGTAACCCATTGGGCTCGCGCATGGCTTTTTCCAACGGTGGAAAAACAAGGTTGTTGCGTTGTAACCAGGTCAGCATGGCATCCAGACTTGCGGCAGGGGAGGGCGGTGGCGAGCCGATCATGGCCCGCCATTAGCCTAGGGCGAGGGCTTAGTGGTCGTCGAGGAATTTTTCCGCGTCCAGGGCCGCCATGCAGCCGGCGCCCGCGGAAGTGATGGCCTGGCGATAGACGTGATCGGCCACATCGCCGGCAGCGAACACCCCCTGGATGCCGGTGGCCGTGGCATCGCCCTCGCTGCCGCCCTTGATCAGCAGGTAGCCGTTGCGCATCGGCAATTGTCCCTGGAACAGGTCGGTGTTGGGCTTGTGACCGATGGCGATAAAGACCCCTGATAGCTCCAGTTCCCGGGTTTTGCCACTCAAACTGTCCCGCAGTCGGGCGCCGGTCACGCCGCTGGCATCCCCCAGCACCTCATCCAGATGCTGGTTCCAGTGCAGGCGAATATTGCCGTTGGCAGCCTTGTCGAACAGCTTGTCCTGAAGGATCTTCTCCGCCCGCAGCTTGTCGCGGCGATGCACCAGGTGCACTTCCCGGGCAATGTTCGACAGGTACAGGGCTTCCTCCACTGCGGTATTGCCGCCGCCAATCACCGCCACCACCTGATTGCGATAGAAGAAGCCGTCGCAGGTGGCGCAGGCCGATACCCCCTTGCCGGCAAAGGCCTCTTCCGAGGGCAGGCCCAGGTACTGCGCCGAGGCACCAGTGGCAATGATCAGGGCGTCGCAGCTGTAGGTGCCGCTGTCGCCCACCAGGATAAACGGGCGTTGCTGCAACTGTGCGGTATGAATGTGGTCATAGACGACCTGGGTGTCGAAGCGTTCGGCGTGTTTCTGCATGCGCTCCATCAATACCGGGCCGGTCAGGCCTTCGACATCGCCGGGCCAGTTGTCCACTTCGATGGTGGTGGTCAGTTGACCGCCGGCTTGCAGGCCGGTGATAAGGGTCGGTTTGAGGTTGGCTCGGGCCGCATAAACAGCCGCACTGTAACCGGCAGGGCCTGAGCCCAGGATGATCAGGCGTGAATGCTTTGTTTGGTTCATGGAAACACCTCATAAGCCTTTGTCACAAAAGACAATGCATGCTCCAATTGCGCCGCGCGTATTACGCCGTTGGCTATGCTTGAACGGCTGTTGCGACCTGGCATGGTGCGAACAAATCCGTACAATGCGTCGTTGTAACAAAGTTGTTCGCAGTTGCCCTGTTTCAGAAGCAAGGGGCAGAGTGTTAAAAGTAGCCCCAGTTACGCCAGTCAAGGTTATTTACCTGCTCTGTTTGAGCAGTATTTGTTTGTCAATCACCCGTTGGGCGCGCCCTAGGCGCAGGAAAGACGCGTTTTGAAGAAATCCACCGCAGCATCCAAACCCGTTGTGCCACTCTGGCGTCAACAATTGCACTACCGACTCAAGGAAGGTGCATTGATTGCCATTGGCGCCCTGTGCCTGTTCTTGATGATGGCGCTTCTGACCTACGGTAAAGACGATCCGGGTTGGAGCCATAACAGCAAGATCGAGGACGTGCAGAACTTCGGTGGGCCGGCTGGCTCTTACAGCGCCGATATCCTGTTCATGGTGCTGGGTTACTTCGCCTATATCTTCCCACTGCTGCTGGCGATCAAGACCTACCAGATTTTCCGCCAGCGCCACGAGCCCTGGCAGTGGAGCGGCTGGCTGTTTTCCTGGCGGCTGATCGGCCTGGTGTTCCTGGTGCTGTCCGGCGCCGCGCTGGCGCACATCCATTTCCATGCCGCCACGGGCCTGCCGGCCGGTGCCGGTGGTGCCCTGGGCGAAAGCCTCGGCGACCTGGCCAAGAATGCCCTGAACGTACAGGGCAGCACCCTGATGTTCATTGCCCTGTTCCTGTTTGGCCTGACGGTGTTCACCGACCTGTCCTGGTTCAAGGTGATGGACCTCACCGGCAAGATCACCCTCGACCTGTTCGAACTGTTCCAGGGCGCCGCCAACCGCTGGTGGGACGCTCGCGTGGAGCGCAAGCAGCTGGTGGCGCAACTGCGCGAGGTGGATGCCCGGGTCGATGAAGTGGTCACCCCGAACGTGGCTGACAAGCGCGAGCAGGCCAAGGTCAAGGAGCGCCTGATCGAGCGCGAACAGGCCCTGAGCAAGCACATGTCCGAGCGTGAGAAACAGGTGCCGCCGGTGATCACTCCGCCGGTGGCCGCCAAGGCGCCGGAACCGAGCAAGCGCGTGCAGAAAGAGAAGCAGGTGCCGCTGTTCGTCGACAGCGCCGTGGAAGGCACCTTGCCGCCGATCTCGATCCTCGATCCGGCGGAAAAGAAGCAGCTCAACTATTCCCCCGAATCCCTGGCGGCGGTCGGCCACCTGCTGGAGATCAAGCTCAAGGAATTCGGCGTTGAAGTGGCGGTGGACTCGATCCACCCCGGCCCGGTGATCACCCGCTACGAAATCCAGCCGGCGGCCGGGGTCAAGGTCAGCCGTATCGCCAACCTGGCCAAGGACCTGGCCCGCTCCCTGGCCGTGACCAGCGTGCGCGTAGTGGAAGTGATTCCCGGCAAGACCACCGTGGGCATCGAGATTCCCAACGAAGACCGGCAGATCGTGCGCTTCTCCGAAGTGCTTTCGACCCCGGAATACGACAACTTCAAATCCCCGGTCACCCTGGCCCTGGGCCACGACATCGGCGGCAAGCCGATCATCACCGACCTGGCGAAAATGCCCCACCTGCTGGTGGCCGGTACCACCGGTTCCGGTAAGTCGGTGGGGGTCAACGCGATGATCCTGTCGATCCTGTTCAAGTCCGGCCCGGAAGACGCCAAGCTGATCATGATCGACCCGAAGATGCTCGAACTGTCGATCTACGAAGGCATTCCGCACCTGCTGTGCCCAGTGGTCACCGATATGAAGGACGCCGCCAACGCCCTGCGCTGGAGCGTGGCGGAGATGGAGCGGCGCTACAAGCTGATGGCCAAGATGGGCGTGCGCAACCTGTCCGGCTTCAACGCCAAGGTCAAGGAAGCCATCGACGCTGGCGAGCCCCTGGCCGACCCGCTGTACAACCGCGAAAGCATCCACGATGAAGCGCCATTGCTGACCAAGCTGCCGACCATCGTGGTGGTGGTGGACGAATTCGCCGACATGATGATGATCGTCGGCAAGAAGGTCGAAGAGCTGATCGCGCGTATCGCGCAGAAGGCCCGGGCCGCCGGTATCCACCTGATCCTTGCCACCCAGCGTCCGTCGGTGGACGTGATCACCGGCCTGATCAAGGCCAACATCCCGACCCGCATGGCGTTCCAGGTGTCGAGCAAGATCGACTCGCGCACCATCATCGACCAGGGTGGCGCCGAGCAACTGCTGGGCCACGGTGACATGCTCTACATGCCGCCGGGCACCAGCCTGCCGATCCGCGTTCACGGCGCCTTCGTCTCCGACGATGAAGTGCACCGGGTGGTGGAAGCCTGGAAGCTGCGTGGCGCACCGGAATACAACGACGACATCCTCAACGGTGTCGAAGAGGCCGGCAGCGGCTTCGAGAACGGTGGCGGCGGCGGTGGCGATGGCGATGACCCGGAAGCCGACGCGCTCTACGACGAAGCCGTGCAGTTCGTGCTGGAAAGCCGCCGCGCCTCGATCTCGGCGGTGCAGCGCAAGCTGAAGATCGGCTACAACCGCGCCGCGCGGATGATCGAGGCCATGGAAATGGCCGGGGTGGTGACGGCCATGAACACCAACGGCTCCCGTGAAGTGCTGGCACCGAGCCCGGCCCGCGACTGATCCCTGTTTTGCTTTCAGCGGCGTGAAACCACGCCGCTCGTACACCCATCCACTCTATGAGGAATTCCATGCGCCTGATTCGCATGTTGCTGCTGCCGGTACTGGCCGTTACCACCCTGTCGGCCCACGCCGACCCGAAAGACGTGGCGCGCCTGACCCAGTTGCTGGAAAAGTCCCAGACCCTGAACGCGCGGTTCTCCCAGCTGACCCTCGACGGCAGCGGCACCCAGTTGCAGGAAACTGCCGGTGAGATGTCCCTGCAGCGTCCCGGCCTGTTCTACTGGCACACCGATGCACCGCAAGAGCAGCTGATGGTCTCCGACGGCCAGAAAGTCTCGCTGTGGGACCCGGACCTGGAGCAGGTGACCATCAAGAAGCTCGACCAGCGCCTGACCCAGACTCCGGCCCTGCTGCTGTCCGGCGACGTGTCGAAAATCAGCGAAAGCTTCGACATCGTGTCCAAGGAAACCGGCGGCGTGGTGGACTTCACCCTCAAGCCGAAAACCAAGGACACCCTGTTCGACAGCCTGCGCCTGTCGTTCCGCAACGGCATGATCAACGACATGCAACTGATCGACAGCGTCGGCCAGCGCACCAATATCCTGTTCACCGGGGTCAAGGCCAACGAGTCGATCCCGGCGTCCAAGTTCAAGTTCGACATCCCCAAGGGTGCCGATGTGATCCAAGAGTAAGCAGCCGCAACCGCGAGGTTTCGAAGGTAGTCCATGGACCTGTTTCGTAGTGCCCCGATCGCCCAGCCCCTGGCCGCACGCCTGCGTGCCGCCAACCTGGACGAGTACGTCGGCCAGCAGCACCTGCTGGCCCGGGGCAAGCCGCTGCGCGAGGCCCTGGAGCAGGGCGCTCTGCATTCGATGATCTTCTGGGGCCCGCCCGGGGTCGGCAAGACCACCCTGGCGCGGCTCTTAGCGGAAGTTTCGGATGCCCACTTCGAAACCGTCTCGGCGGTGTTGGCCGGGGTCAAGGAGATCCGCCAGGCGGTGGAAATCGCCAAGCAGCAGGCCGGGCAATATGGCCGGCGCACCATCCTCTTCGTCGACGAAGTGCATCGCTTCAACAAGTCGCAGCAGGATGCCTTCCTGCCTTACGTGGAAGACGGCACCCTGATCTTTATCGGTGCCACCACGGAAAACCCGTCCTTCGAACTCAACAACGCCTTGCTCTCCCGGGCCCGGGTCTATGTGCTCAAGAGCCTGGACGATGCAGCCCTGGGCGAGCTGGTGCAGCGTGCCCTGAACGAGGAACGCGGCCTGGGCAAGCGCCAGCTGAGCCTTAGTGACGAAGGTTTGCAGATGCTGCTGTCCGCCGCCGATGGCGATGGCCGGCGCCTGCTCAACCTGCTGGAAAACGCCTCGGACCTGGCCGAAGACGGCGGCGAGATCGGCGTCGAGCTGCTGCAAAGCCTGCTGGGGGATACCCGACGGCGTTTCGACAAGGGCGGCGAGGCGTTCTACGACCAGATTTCCGCGTTGCACAAATCCGTGCGCGGCTCCAACCCCGACGGCGCCCTGTACTGGTTCGCGCGCATGCTCGACGGCGGCTGCGACCCGCTGTACCTGGCGCGGCGCGTGGTGCGCATGGCCAGCGAGGATATCGGCAACGCCGACCCTCGGGCCCTGAGCCTGTGCCTGGCGGCCTGGGATGTGCAGGAGCGCCTGGGCAGCCCCGAAGGCGAGCTGGCGGTGGCCCAGGCCATCACCTACCTGGCCTGCGCGCCGAAAAGCAACGCCGTGTACATGGGCTTCAAGGCCGCCATGCGCGCCGCCGCCGAGCACGGTTCGCTGGAAGTGCCGATCCACCTACGCAATGCCCCGACCAAGCTGATGAAGCAGCTGGGTTACGGTGATGAGTACCGCTACGCCCACGATGAACCGGACGCCTACGCTGCCGGTGAAGACTATTTCCCCGAAGAACTCGAGCCCTTGCCCCTCTACCAGCCAGTGCCCCGCGGCCTGGAACTGAAGATCGGCGAGAAGCTCAAGCACCTCGCGGCCCTCGACCGGGCCAGCCCCCTGCAGCGGAGAAAACCGTGATCCCGTTGATCCTTGCAGTCTCTGCTGGTGGTGTGGCCGGCACCCTGTTGCGCTTTGCCAGCGGCAACTGGATCAACGCCAATTGGCCGCGGCACTTCTATACCGCGACGCTGGCCGTTAATATCGTCGGCTGCCTGCTGATCGGCGTATTGTACGGGCTGTTCCTGATTCGCCCGGAAGTGCCGATCGAAGTGCGTGCCGGATTGATCGTCGGCTTCCTCGGTGGCCTGACAACTTTTTCATCCTTTTCACTGGATACCGTGCGTCTGCTGGAAAGCGGACAAGTGGCGCTGGCCCTGGGCTACGCGGCACTGAGTGTATTCGGCGGGCTGCTTGCCACCTGGGCTGGCCTGTCCCTGACCAAACTTTGATAAACGAGAGAACGACATGCTCGATTCCAAACTGTTACGTAGCAACCTTCAGGACGTAGCGGATCGTCTGGCATCCCGCGGCTTTGCCCTGGATGTGGCACGCATCGAGGCGCTGGAAGAACAGCGCAAGACCGTGCAGACCCGCACCGAGCAACTGCAGGCCGAACGTAACGCGCGCTCCAAGTCCATCGGTCAGGCCAAGCAGCGTGGTGAAGACATCGCCCCGCTGATGGCCGACGTCGAGCGCATGGGGAACGAGCTGAGCTCCGGCAAGGCTGAATTGGAAACCATCCAGAGCGAACTGGACTCGATCCTGCACGGCATTCCCAACCTGCCCCACGAGTCGGTGCCGGTGGGCGAAGACGAAGAGGGCAACGTCGAAGTGCGCCGCTGGGGCACCCCGACGGCCTTCGATTTCCCGATCAAGGACCACGTGGCCCTGGGCGAAACCCACGGCTGGCTGGACTTTGAAACCGCGGCCAAGCTGTCTGGCGCACGTTTCGCCCTGCTGCGCGGGCCTATCGCTCGTCTGCACCGCGCCCTGGCGCAGTTCATGATCAACCTGCACACCGCCGAGCACGGCTACGAAGAGGCCTACACCCCGTACCTGGTGCAGGCACCGGCGCTGATGGGCACCAGCCAGTTGCCGAAGTTCGAGGAAGACCTGTTCAAGATCACCCGCGAAGGCGAAGCCGATCTGTACCTGATCCCCACCGCCGAAGTGTCCCTGACCAACATCGTCGCCGGCGAGATCCTCGATCCGAAGCAACTGCCGCTGAAGTTCGTTGCCCACACCCCGTGCTTCCGCAGTGAAGCCGGCGCCTCGGGCCGCGACACCCGCGGCATGATCCGCCAGCACCAGTTCGACAAGGTCGAGATGGTCCAGGTGGTCGAGCCTTCCACCTCCATGGAAGCCCTGGAAGGCCTCACCGCCAACGCCGAGAAGGTCCTGCAACTGCTGCAACTGCCGTATCGCGTACTGGCGCTGTGCACCGGCGACATGGGCTTCAGCGCGGTCAAAACCTACGACCTGGAAGTCTGGGTGCCGAGCCAGGACAAGTACCGCGAGATCTCCTCGTGCTCCAACTGTGGCGACTTCCAGGCGCGCCGCATGCAGGCGCGTTTCCGCAACCCGGAAACCGGCAAGCCGGAGCTGGTGCACACCCTCAACGGTTCCGGCCTGGCCGTGGGCCGCACCCTGGTGGCAGTGCTGGAGAACTACCAGCAGGCCGACGGTTCGATCCGTGTGCCAGAGGTGCTCAAGCCTTACATGGGCGGCGTCGAGGTCATCGGCTAAATGGAATATCTGCCGCTGTTTCACAAGCTTCGCGGCAGTCGTGTGTTGGTGGTTGGCGGCGGGGAGATTGCCTTGCGCAAGTCCCGGCTGCTGGCCGATGCCGGTGCGCAGCTGCGAGTGGTTGCACCCGAAATAGAAGCGCAGTTGCAGGAACTGATCGTCGCCAGCGGCGGTGAGGCCCTGCGGCGCGGCTATCTTGAGGCCGACCTCGATGGCTGCAGCCTGATCATTGCCGCCACCGACGACGAATCCCTGAATGCCCAGGTGTCCGCCGATGCCCATCGGCGCTGCGTGCCGGTGAATGTGGTGGACGCGCCAGCCCTGTGCAGCGTGATCTTCCCGGCCATCGTCGACCGTTCGCCACTGATCATTGCAGTGTCCAGCGGCGGCGATGCGCCGGTGCTGGCGCGGCTGATCCGGGCCAAGCTGGAAACCTGGATTCCCGCCACCTATGGGCAGCTGGCCGGCTTGGCCGCGCGTTTTCGCACTCAGGTGAAGCAAATGTTGCCCAACGTCCAGCAGCGTCGGGCGTTCTGGGAAGACGTGTTCCAGGGCCCGATCGCCGACCGCCAACTGGCCGGGCAGGGCGCTGAAGCCGAGCGCCTGCTGCAAGCCAAGGTCGACGGGCAAGTGGCCGCGGCCACCGGTGAGGTGTATCTGGTGGGGGCTGGCCCGGGCGATCCGGACCTGCTGACCTTCCGTGCCCTGCGCCTGATGCAACAGGCCGACGTGGTGCTCTACGACCGCCTGGTAGCACCGGCGATTCTCGAGCTGTGCCGTCGTGATGCCGAGCGCATCTACGTCGGCAAGCGCCGCGCCGATCATGCCGTGCCTCAGGAACAGATCAACCAGCAACTGGTGACCCTGGCCCAGCAAGGCAAGCGCGTGGTGCGGCTCAAGGGCGGCGACCCGTTTATCTTCGGTCGCGGCGGCGAAGAGATCGAAGAACTGGCGGCCCACGGCATCCCTTTCCAGGTGGTGCCGGGGATCACCGCGGCCAGCGGCTGTTCGGCCTACGCCGGGATTCCCCTGACCCACCGCGACTATGCCCAGTCGGTGCGCTTCGTCACCGGGCACCTCAAGGACGGCACCAGCAACCTGCCCTGGAGCGACCTGGTGGCGCCGGCGCAGACCCTGGTGTTCTACATGGGCCTGGTGGGCTTGCCGACCATCTGCGAGCAGTTGATCCAGCACGGGCGCAGCGCCGACACCCCGGCGGCGCTGGTGCAACAGGGCACCACCAGCAACCAGCGGGTGTTCACCGGCACCCTGGGCAACCTGCCGCAACTGGTGGCGGAGCATGAAGTGCATGCCCCGACCCTGGTGATAGTGGGTGAAGTGGTGCAGCTGCGGGACAAGCTGGCCTGGTTCGAAGGCGCCCAGCCAGACGTCTGAAAGGCTTCGCTGGCAAGCCAGCTCCTACAGCATTGATGTAGGAGCTGGCCGGGCGGCGTTCCGCTTGCCAGCGCAAGCGCCCTCAATCCCTGCGCCACACCCCCAGCCCGCTCAAGCGCTGCCGATCATGGCCGCGGCTGAAATCCTGCAATGGCCCCTTGGGCACTATCCCCGTGGGATTGATGGTGCTGTGGCTGGCGTAGTAGTGCCCCTTGATATGGGTAAAATCCACGGTGTCGGCAATGCCCGGCCACTGGTACAGCTCCCGCAGCCAGTTCGACAGGTTCGGGTAATCGGCTATCCGCCGCAGGTTGCACTTGAAGTGGCTGTAGTACACCGCATCGAAACGGATCAGGGTGGTGAACAGGCGCACATCGGCTTCGGTGAGGTACTCGTCGGCCAGGTAGCGCTGCTGGCCCAGGTGTTGCTCCAGGCCATCCAGTTCGGCAAAGACATCATCGAAGGCTGATTCATAAGCCTGTTGTGAAGTGGCAAACCCGGCGCGGTACACGCCATTGTTCACTGCCGGATAGATGCGCTCGTTGAGGGCGTCGATCTCGCTGCGCAGGGGCTGCGGATAGAAATCCAGGCTATTGCCGGTCAGGCCGTCGAAGGCGCTGTTGAACATGCGGATGATCTCCGCCGACTCATTGCTGACGATGCGCTGCTGTTGCTTGTCCCACAGCACCGGCACGGTGACGCGACCGCTGTAGTGGGCGTTGTCGGCGGTGTAGCGTTGGTGCATGAAATCGAAGGCGTCCAGGGCATCGCCACTGGAGCCGAACCCGCGGTCGAAGGTCCAGCCGTTCTCGCGCATCAGCCAACTGACCACCGACACCTCGATCAGGCTTTCCAGGCCCTTGAGCTTGCGCATGATCAAGGTGCGATGAGCCCAGGGGCAGGCCAGGGACACGTACAGATGATAGCGCCCGGCCTCGGCGGCAAAACCACCTTCGCCACTGGGGCCGGGCCGGCCATCGACGGTCACCCAATTGCGTCGTTGCGCCTGCTCTCGCTGGAAGGCGCCGTTCTTGCTGCTTTCGTACCACTGGTCATGCCAGCGTCCTTCGACCAACAGGCCCATGGAATGCTCCTCGGCTAATGTGCGTTGGGGTGCAGTCTATTCCTGTGGGTTCGAACAAAAAGCGCAAAAACTCGGCTGCCAGTATCGATCAGATCGATCTATCCCGGGCCTCCCAATACTGCTGCGCCAGTTCGAAAGCCTGCTCCCGAGGCGTGCCCAGGCCACGCAAGGCCAGGGCCATGGTCGCCAGCAGCGCCAGTTGTGGGTAACTGTCCTCGACTTCGCCGCGCCACAGGGCCTTGAGGTGCTCGGGTTCCAGGCTGGCGGGTTTCACATGGCGCTGCGCCGACAGCGCCGGCCATTCTTCATCCCAGCTGACGCCACCGCTGGTGCCATACAGGTGGCTGGTGGTGTCCGGGTTGATCTCGATCTCGCCGCCATCGCCCTTGATCACTATCACGTTGTCCCCCAGCAAGCCGCTGGCATCGCGGTGCACCGCCTGGTAGCCAGGGTGGAAGATGCTCTGCAGGCCGCAACGGGCGCCCAGTGGGTTGAGCAGGCGCGCCAGGGAATGGATGGGCGAGCGCAGGCCGAGGATATTGCGCAGGTCGATCATCCGTTGCAGTTGCGGTGCCCAGTCCCCCAGCGGGATAAAGGCCAGGTTGCCCTGGTCCAGCGCCTGGCTCACTGCCTGCCAGTCACGGCACAGGGGAATCCCCAGGGGCTCCAGCAACTGTTCGCTGTACAGGCGCCCGGCGGTGTGCGCGCCGCCACCGTGGAGCAAGATGCGCACGCCGTTCTGCGCCAGGCACTTGGCCGCCAGCAGGTACCAGGGCAGGTGGCGCTTCTTGCCGGCGTAGGTCGGCCAGTCCAGGTCCAGGGCAATCGGCGGGGCGTCCAGGCGTTCGCGCAAGGCCGTGGTAAAGCCCGCCAGCTCTTCCGCGCTTTCCTCCTTGTGCCGCAGCAGCATGAGGAAGGCGCCGAGCTGGGTGTCCTCGACCTGTTCGTCCAGCAGCATGCCCATGGCCTGGCGGGCTTCTTCCCGGGTCAGGTTGCGCGCGCCGCGCTTGCCCTTGCCAAGAATCCGCACGAACTGGGCGAAGGGGTGCTCGTCCGGGGTCTGGGTCAGCAGGGGGGCGATTTCGTTCATAGACAATTGGTTGGCCTCGGCAGGCCCGCCAGCTTGGCGGCCAGTTTCGCGGGAGTGCCCTTGAACAGGCGGTTGAGGTGCAGGCTGTTGCCTTTTTCCGGCCCCAGCTTGAGGGCGGTGTACTTGATCAGCGGACGGGTGGCCGGGGACAGCTGGAATTCCTCGTAGAAACCCTGCAGCAGTGTGAGGATTTCCCAGTGCTCCGGGGTCAGCTCAAGCTCCTCCGCCGCCGCCAGGCTTTGCGCCACCTCGGCGGACCAGTCGTCGAGGTTGACCAGGTAGCCGTCCTTGTCCAGTTCGATGGCGCGTGCGCCTAGAGTCAGGGTGCTCATAGCCAGGTGTTGACCTTGTCATGCTGGATCGACAGCTCGACGAAGCCCGGGTAATCCACGGCCCTGGCCCAGGCCGGCAGCGCCAGGCCACGGGCCTTCAGGTCTTCTTCCAGCACATACAGGTGCAAGCCGCTACGGCCGCTCAGCTCGTTGCAAATGGCTGTGCCCGGTTGCAGGGCATAGGCGGCATCGCCGCACAGCAACAGGCCATCGGCGCTGCCCAGCAGGCGCAGGCAACTGCTCAGGCGAGTGTCGGTGAAGGGCGAGTGGGACAACACATGCAAGGTCGACATCAGAGGGTAATCACCTGGTCAAAACGGTCGATAAGCCCGGCCAGCTCCGGGGCGTCCAGCAGTTGTACATCCTCAAGGTTCAAGGCGGCCGGGTCGAGGCCGCGGGCGTTGAGACTGGCGCTGCAGGCAAAGAGCTCATCGACACCGAACAGCGCCAGCGCCTTGAGGTTGGCGCTCAGGTCCTTCTGGCGCAGCAGCGCGGCCTGTTGCCCGGGCGCCAGTTGCAGCACGCCGTCATCGAGAAACAGCAGGCCGATGGGCAGGTCGAAGGCGCCGCCGGCCAGCACGATGTCCAGGGCCTCGCGAGCACCGGGGCCGGACCAGGGCGCCTGGCGGCTGATCAACAACAGGGATTTGGCCATTTCACGCCCCTCCAAAACAGATCAGGCGGTCGGCGGCCTGCACCGCGTCATGCAGCTGGCCGAGCCCGGAGAGTTCCCAGGGTGCCTCGACATTCACCGCCGGGCGCTGGTAGCGCTGGGCTTCGTCGGCATTCAACAGGCCCCGGCGCAGGGCCGCAGCGATGCACACCACGCCATCGAGCTGGTGCTGCTCGACGAACTCGCGCCACTCACTGGGCAGGTCCTGCTCATCCTGGGGGGTGACGATGCTGTTGGCGGCGTTATGCACGCCGTCCTGGTAGAAAAACAGCCGGACAATCTGGTGCCCGCCCGCCAGCGCCGCCTGGGCGAACAGCAGGGCGCGGCGCGAAGACGGCGCGTGGGCGGCAGAGAACAGGGCAATGGCGAACTTCATGACGGACTCGATGGATAAAACTGCGGCCATGATAAAGCTTTCTCCACGGATCGGCTAAACCCCATTCGCCCGGGCGCGGGACATATCGGGTAAAGCTTTGCCCAACCCCCGAGCCGGCATCCGGGGATAGACTCGCGCCTTCATTCAACCAGGGACAAGGAGCAAGGAATGACGGATTTGAGTTCGGCGGTAGTGGTGGTCACCGGTGCCGGCCGCGGCTTGGGCGCGGCATTGGCCATCAGCCTGGCGGACCAGGGCTGCAAGCTGATTCTCTGCGGGCGCAACCGCCAGGCCCTGGCCGAGGTCAGCGCGGCCATCGAGGTGCGCACCGGTCGCGCGGCCGATCAGGTGCTGGTGGACCTGGCCAACAGCGACAGCGTCAAGGCGGCCCTGGCGGAGATCCACGTACGCCATCCGCAAGTGGACATCCTGATCAACAACGGCGCCATGTGGCTGGAGGCCAGCGAGCAGCCCCACAGCGCCGCCGAAGTCACCGGGGTGATCGACGCCGCCCTCAGTGGCACCTTCCTCCTGACCCAGGGCCTGCTGCCGACGCTGAAAGCGTCCAGCCAGCCAGACATCGTCACCATCGGCTCCATCAGCGGCTTGCCCAATGCACCGCTGCACAGCGTGTCGCTGCCGTTCTATGCGGCCAAGCATGGGCAACTGGCCCTGGCCGATGGCCTGCGGCAGATGCTCAAGGGCACGCCGGTGCGTTCGCTGTGCGTGCACCCGCCGTACCTGGAAGATGTCTCGCCGCTGGACGAGGCCTGGCAGCAGGTCCCGGCGCGGCAGAAGGGCGAGCAGGGCACCAACCGCGATGTAGTGGAAGCGGTGATCTTCGCCCTGACCCGACCGCGGCATATCAGCCTGTCGTCGATCGTGATCGATACCGACAGCGGCGGCCTGTTCAGCTGACTGTCGCGCTGCATGTCAGCGGGTCTTGTAGCCCAGCTGCCAGCGCCGTGGAATCTTCAACGAAACCAGGCCCAGCAGCGCTGCAAACAGCCCGCTGGCATACAGCGCCTTGAGCCCCAGATGCTGTTCCAGCAAGGCCCCCAGCACCGCTCCGGCGAACATGCCGCTCCAGGGCACCAGTTGCACCCGCCAGCCGTTGCGCCGCTCGCCCAGAAGCCAGCGCCCCAGCCCACGGCCAAAGCGTGACAGGGCGCCGGTGACATAGGTCAGGCCAATGGGCAGGCCGTTCACTTCTTCCACCGCCGCGTTGAGCATGCCCATGGCGACAATGGCCGCCAGCAGCGCCGGCAGTTGCTGCTCGAAAGGCCAGGCGGCCGCTGCGCACAGCAATGCCGCTATACCCAGCAGCAAGGGCAGGGCGCGATACCCGGCCAGGCGGCTGATCACCACCCCCAGGGCATTACCGGCAACAAAGGTCAGCACCAGCAGGGCCAGGCGCAGCACCAGGCCCAGTTGGCCTTCGCTGATGGCCACCGCCATGCGCGTGGTGTTGCCGCTCATGAATGAAACGAAATCCCCGGTGGCCATAAAGCCGATGGCGTCGGTCATGCCGGCCAGCACCGAAAGGCAGGCCACCAGCCCGAGGCCGATCCGCCCGCGCCATTTCTGCGAGCGTTGCAGCTTGGGGCTGGCGGCAGGGGTGGAGGTGGAAGGCAGCATCGTCGGTTCTCCTGAACAGGGACTGCGGGGGACGGGTGCGGGTCAAGGTGATGCAGGGCGCGATATGGGTCTCAGGGCTGTTTGCTGGCGCGGCGCATTGGCGCTCCTCGAGGGGAACGGAGAGTCTTCAGGTTTCAAGCCTGGGACAGGGGCTGCTCTGGGATTGCACTGCGCACCTGCTGCAGATCCTTATGCGGGATCACGTAGGTGCGGGCGAGCATATCGCCGATTCTCTGGCAGCGGCTTGATTCCGCGCAGGCCATCAGCGGGACAAAGGCGAACGCGGCCTCCAGATAGCGGGTGGCGCCTCTGATCACTACCTGGATCAGCGTCGGCGGCGTCCCGGCGGCGTTGATCACCACCAGGCCCAGGGCACACTTGCCGGGCGTGCGGCCCTTGAAGAAATACTCCCAGGCCATGAAGTACAAGGGCCAAACCAGCATGAACAGCATTGAATGAAGGTAGGGCTCCCGCCCCGTCTGTTGCTCGAGGTCGAGCATCTGCTGGAATGGCTGCAACGCCAGCACCCCGTGCAGGCTCAGGGACAGCAGCCAATACACCACCACCGCCAGCACCTGGTCGAGCATAAAGGCGGCGGCGCGGCGCAGGATCAGTTGGGTTCTTGAGACTTCCATGGTCGATTCCAAAGTTTTTTCCAGCACATCGGGCGCAGTGTAATCCCGCCAGGGCGGGGTGTCGCAGTGGTTTTGCCCGGAGTCTACAGAGCTGTGGCAAGCAATGCCTGCAGCGCCGGCGCTCTTGCTTTCAGCTGATGGAAGGTTCGTCGCGGCCGATCTCGGCACGCAACTGGGCAATCAGGTGCAGGCAGTGGGTGAGTCCCGGCGAGGGCTCGCCCACCCGGCGGCTGAGAATGATCGGCGAGGTGGCTTCGGTTTCCAGCAGCGGGCAAAAACCGATGTCATCGCGGTGCAGCACCTGCACCGAGGCCGGTACCAGGGTGATGCCGATGCCGGCGCCCACCAGGCCAATGGCGGTCTGCAATTCGTTGGTCCACTGGGCCACCTTGAGGTTCAGGCCGCGGGCACTGAACAGCGCCATCACATGGTCGGCGTAGCTCGGGCGCGGGTTGGCCGGGTACAGCACAAAAGGCTCATTGGCCAATTGTTCAAGGCTCAGCACTTGCCCCAGCAGTGGGTGGCCGGCGGGCAGGGCGGCCACCAGCCGGTCCTCGGTCAGCACCTTCTGCACGATGGCCGGGTCGTCGATATGAATGCGCCCGAAGCCGATATCGATGCGCCCGGCCTTCAAGGCTTCCACCTGTTGCAGGGTGGTCATTTCCGACAGCCCCAGTTCCAGCTCCAGGATTTGGTTGCTGCGCAGGCGGCGGATCAGTTGCGGCAGCACGCCATACAGGGTCGACGGCGCAAAGCCGATGCCCAGCCAGGTCTTGTGCCCCAGACCAATGCGCCGGGTGTTGTCGCAGACCTTGCCCAGTTGCTCCAGTACCCGGTTGGAATGCTCGTAGAAAAACCGCCCGGCGGCGGTCAGGCGCAGCGGCCGGCCACGCTCCAGCAACAGCACCCCCAGCTCGTCTTCCAGTTGCTGGATCTGCCGGCTCAAGGGTGGCTGGGCGATGTGCAGGCGCTCGGCGGCCCGGGTGAAATTGAGGGTTTCCCCCAGCACCTGGAAATAGCGCAGATGACGCAGTTCCATGACAGTTCCCCAGTGATTAGGTGCATACCTTCAAGGTATCAAGCCAGACCAATTCTATATTGGAACCCCGGAAAAAGCCGCGACAGAATCGGTTGCAGAACTTCAAGAACCTGACGGGTATGGACATGCACGCTTCTGCCATTGAATCGATCGAGACGATCATCGTCGATCTGCCGACCATCCGCCCGCACAAGCTGGCCATGCACACCATGCAGAACCAGACCCTGGTGCTGATCCGCCTGCGCTGCGCCGACGGCATCGAAGGCCTGGGGGAATCCACCACCATTGGTGGCCTGGCCTATGGCAATGAAAGCCCGGACAGCATCAAGACCAATATCGACCGCTTCGTCGCGCCGCTGCTGATCGGCCAGGACGCCAGCAATATCAACGCCGCCATGCTGCGCCTGGAGCAGAGCATTCGCGGCAACACCTTCGCCAAGTCCGGGATCGAAAGCGCCCTGCTCGACGCCCAGGGCAAGCGCCTCGGGCTGCCAGTCAGCGAACTGCTGGGCGGTCGGGTGCGCGATGCCCTGCCAGTGGCCTGGACCCTGGCCAGCGGCGACACCGCCCGCGATATCGCCGAAGCCGAGAAGATGCTCGAACTGCGCCGCCACCGCATCTTCAAGCTGAAGATCGGCGCCGGCGAAGTGCAGCGCGACCTGGCCCATGTAATCGCCATCAAAAAGGCTCTGGGCGACAGTGCCAGCGTGCGGGTCGACGTCAACCAGGCCTGGGACGAAGCGGTGGCGCTGCGGGCCTGCCGCATCCTCGGCGACAACGGCATCGACCTGATCGAGCAGCCCATTTCCCGCAACAACCGCGCCGGCATGGTGCGCCTGAATGCCGTAAGCCCGGCGCCGATCATGGCCGACGAATCCATCGAGTGCGTGGCAGACGCCTTCAACCTGGCCCGGGAAGGGGCGGCCTCGGTGTTCGCCCTGAAGATCGCCAAGAACGGCGGCCCCCGCGCCACCCTGCGCACCGCGGCGATTGCCGAGGCGGCGGGCATCGGCCTGTACGGCGGCACCATGCTCGAAGGCGGCATCGGCACCCTGGCCTCGGCCCACGCCTTCCTCACCCTGAACGCACTTGCCTGGGACACCGAGCTGTTCGGCCCGCTGCTGCTGACCGAGGACATCCTCGCCGAGCCGCCGCTGTACCGGGATTTCCACCTGCACGTTTCCACCCGGCCGGGCCTGGGCCTGAGCCTGGACGAAGAGCGCCTGGCGTTCTTCCGTCGCGACAAAACCACCCCCGTGCTGCATCACACCTGAGGAGGGAGCCATGCTATTCCACGTGAAAATGACCGTGAACCTGCCGCTCGACATGCACCCCGAGCGCGCCGCGCAACTCAAGGCCGACGAGAAGGCCCTGGCCCAGCGCCTGCAGGCCGAGGGCAAGTGGCGCCACCTGTGGCGCATCGCCGGGCTGTACGCCAACTACAGCGTGTTCGACGTCGACAGCGTGCAGGAATTGCACGACACCCTGATGCAATTGCCGCTGTATCCGTACATGGCTATCGAAGTCGACGCTATGTGCAGGCATCCTTCCTCGATTCATGAGGATGACCGCTGAGTCCGTTGCCAGAGCGTTAGCCACTCTAATAAATACAAGATGAGGATCGATCATGAACGTGCGTATTTCCCACACTGCCAGCGCCCAGCGGTTTCTCGAAGAAGCCAGCGGCCAGTTCAGCGAAGGCGGCAACCCCCGGGCCAAGGCCATCATCTACCGCATCCTGCGGGACTCGGTGAACATCATCGAAGACCTGGACATCACCCCGGAAGAGTTCTGGAAGGCGGTCAACTACCTCAACGTGCTCGGCGCCCGCCAGGAAGCCGGGCTGCTGGCCGCGGGCCTGGGCCTGGAGCATTACCTGGACCTGCTGATGGACGCCGCCGATGAACAGGCGGGCAAGACCGGCGGCACCCCGCGCACCATCGAAGGCCCGCTGTACGTGGCCGGCGCACCGCTGAGCCAGGGTCAGGCGCGCCTCGACGACGGCCTCGATCCGGGGGTGGTTCTGTTTATGCAAGGGCAGGTAAGAGACACCGCCGGCCAACCCCTGGCCGGGGCCATTGTCGATGTGTGGCATGCCAATACCGGCGGCACCTATTCCTACTTCGACGGCAGCCAGTCGGAATTCAACCTGCGCCGGCGCATCGTCACCGATGCCGAGGGCCGCTATCGCTTTCGCAGCATCGTGCCCTCCGGCTACGGCTGCCCGCCGGATGGCCCGACCCAGCAACTGCTCGACCAGCTGGGCCGCCATGGCCAGCGCCCGGCGCATATCCACTTCTTTATTTCCGCCGACGACCATCGCCACCTGACCACCCAGATCAACCTCGACGGCGACCAGTACCTGCACGACGACTTCGCCTACGCCACCCGCGACGAGCTGATCGCCAAGATCACGTTCAGCGAAGACCCGGCCCGAGCCAAGGCCCTGGGCGTGAGCGGGCGCTTTGCCGAAATCGACTTCGACTTCACCCTGCAATCCTCGGCCCAGCCCGAAGAACAGCAGCGCCACGAACGGGTGCGCGCCCTGGAGGCCTGAGCGACATAGGGCAGCAATGAGCCACGGGCGCCTGGTGCGGCCCGTGGCTTTTGCCGTGGTGACCAGCCTGCGTCACGCAACCTGGACGCAGAACCGAGCACAACCTTCAGAGTGATCCGATCATGCACATGCATCTGTTGAGTGAGCGCAGCAGCGTGTTTGTTCAAGCCGATCCCTATGCCGTATCCGGTTACGTCAACCAGCACGTGGGCAGCCATTGCATTCGCCTGCCCCGGGCCGGCCAGCCCCAGGCCAGCCTGCAGCACCGCACCCTGGCCAGCCTCGATCTGTGCAGCATCAGCTACGGCGGCAGCGTGCGCGTCACCTCGCCGGCCCTGGAAAGCATCTACCACCTGCAAGTGCTGTTGCGCGGCCATTGCCTGTGGCGCGGCCCGGGCCAGGAGCACAGCTTCGCCCCGGGGGAGCTGCTGCTGATCAACCCCGACGACCCGGTGGACCTGACCTATTCCGACGACTGCGAAAAATTCATTATCAAGATCCCCACCCGCCTGCTGGAGGCGGTGTGCGAGGAACAGCGCTGGCAGTACCCGGGGCCGGGCGTGCGGTTTCTCCAGCCGCGTTATCGCCTGCAAGACCTGGAAGGTTTCCTGCCCCTGCTCAGTTTGCTGTGCCAGGAAGCCGAAACCCTGGACAGCCTGCCCAGGGTGCAGGAGCACTACGCGCAGATTCTTGCGGGCAAGTTGCTGGGGCTGATGCAGACCAACGTCCAGCGCGGCACCCTGGGTGCCTCGGCGGCGACCTTCGAACGGATTGCCCACTACATCGAGCGCAACCTCAAGCACGACATCGGTTGCGAGGAACTGGCGCAACAGGCGCGCATGAGCCTGCGTTCGCTGTACGGCCTGTTTGAACGCAACGCCGGCACCACGCCGAAAAGCTACATCCGCCAGCAGAAGCTGCAACGGGTGCACGCCTGCCTCAGCGACCCGACGAGCCCGGTGCGCAACGTCACCGAACTGGCCCTGGATTTCGGCTTCCTGCACCTGGGCCGCTTTGCCCAAAGCTACCGCCAGCAATACGGCGAACTGCCCTCCGACACCCTGAAACGCCGCCACTGATTCCCCAAAGTGGCGAGGGAGCTTGCTCCCGCTGGGCCGCACAGCGGCCCCAACATTCACCTGCCAGGTATTGCGTTTGCTGCGCCCCGGGACGCCGGCCGAACGAGCGGCAGCAAGCTCCCTCGCCACAACACACCCCACACACCGCGTAGGAGCTGGCCGGGCGGCGTTCCGCTTGCCAGCGAAGGCGTCCGCAAGAACGCCGCAAGGCTCAAGGGCCCCTTCGCCGGCAAGCCGGCTCCTACAAGAAAACGTTGTTCAGCGTAATTCATTGGCTTTGCAGAAAACGGCTACAGCTCTGCAGGCAACGGCTATTGCCGCCTCCAGCCCCGTCCTAGCATGGCCCTGCCTGAATAAAAACAATGGAGGCGGCGGCCATGACCCTGCGACCCGAATACCTGAACGCCCTGCTTGAAGAAGACCCCGAACAGGGCGTCTACCGCTGCAAGCGGGAGATGTTCACCGACCCCCGGCTGTTCGACCTGGAGATGCAACACATCTTCGAGGGCAACTGGCTGTACCTGGCCCACGAAAGCCAGATCCCCAATCCCAACGACTACTACAGCACCACCATGGGCCGGCAATCGGTGTTCATCGCCCGCAACAAGAACGGCGAGCTCAACGCCTTTATCAACGCCTGCAGCCATCGTGGCGCCATGCTCTGCCGGCACAAGAGCGGCAACAAGGCCTCCTTCACCTGCCCATTCCACGGCTGGACCTTCAACAACTCCGGCAAGCTGCTCAAGGTCAAGGACCCGGCCGCCGCGGGTTATCCATCGAGCTTCAACTGCGAAGGCTCCCACGACCTGACCCGCGTCGCGCGTTTCGAGTCCTACCGCGGCTTCCTGTTCGGCAGCCTCAACCCCGAGGTGCTGCCCCTGGCCGAGCACCTGGGGGAGTCGGCGAAGATCATCGACATGATCGTCGACCAGTCCCCTGACGGCCTGGAAGTGCTGCGCGGTTCCTCCAGCTACATCTATGAAGGCAACTGGAAACTCACCGCCGAAAACGGCGCCGACGGCTACCACGTGAGCTCAGTGCACTGGAACTACGCCGCCACCCAGAACCAGCGCAAGCAGCGCGAGGCCGGGGAAGATATCCGCACCATGAGCGCCGGCACCTGGGCCAAGCAGGGCGGTGGTTTCTACTCCTTCGACAAGGGCCACATGCTGCTCTGGACCCGCTGGTCCAACCCCGAGGACCGCCCGCTGTACGAGCGCCGCGATGAGCTGGCGCGGGACTTCGGCCAGGCCCGGGCCGACTGGATGATCGAGAACTCGCGCAACCTGTGCCTCTACCCGAACCTCTACCTGATGGACCAGTTCAGCTCGCAGATTCGCATCGCCCGGCCGATCTCCGTGGACCGCACGGAAATTACCATCTACTGCATCGCCCCCAAGAGTGAAAGCGACCAGGCCCGCGCCAGCCGGATTCGCCAGTACGAAGATTTCTTCAACGTCAGCGGCATGGCCACCCCCGACGACCTGGAGGAATTCCGCTCCTGCCAGATGGGCTACCAGGGCAGCGTTAGCGCCTGGAACGACATGTCCCGCGGTGCCGAACACTGGGTGCAGGGTGCCGACGAGGCGGCGCAGCAGATCGACCTGCAGCCGATCCTCAGCGGCGTGCGCACCGAGGACGAAGGGCTGTTCGTGATGCAGCACAAATACTGGCAGCAGACCCTGCTGGCGGCCCTGGCGCTTGAAGAATCACGCAAGATCGACGTGGAGGCCGTGCAATGACCATCTCCTACGACGCCGTGCGGGGTTTCCTCTACCGCGAAGCCCGCTACCTGGACGACAAGGACTGGGACAGCTGGCTGGAACTCTACGCCCCGGACGCAACCTTCTGGATGCCTTCCTGGGATGACAGCGACCAGCTCACCGAGGACCCGCAGCGAGAGATCTCGCTGATCTGGTACGGCAACCGCAGCGGCCTCGAAGACCGGGTATTCCGCATCAAGACCGAGCGCTCCAGCGCGAGCATTCCCGACACCCGCACCTCGCACAACCTGAGCAATATCGAGCTGCTGGAGCACGGCGACGGCTGCTGCAAGCTGCGCTTTAACTGGCACACCCTGAGCTTTCGCTACAAGACCGTGGACAGCTACTTCGGCACCAGCTTCTACACCCTCGATGTGCGCGGTGAAAACCCGCGGATTCTGGCCAAGAAAGTCATCCTGAAGAACGACTACGTTCGCCAGGTCGTCGACATCTACCACCTCTGAGGCGAGCATCATGAGCCATCAAATCGCACTCAACTTCGAAGACGGGGTGACCCGTTTCGTCGCCGCCAACCCCGGCGAAACCGTGGCCGACGCCGCCTACCGCCAGGGCATCAACATTCCCCTGGACTGCCGCGACGGCGCCTGCGGCACCTGCAAGTGCTTTGCCGAAGCCGGGCGCTACGAGCTGGGCGAGGACTATATCGACGACGCCCTGAGCGCCGACGAAGCCGCGCAGGGTTTTGTCCTCACCTGCCAGATGCGCGCCTTGAGCGATTGCGTGGTGCGGGTGCCGGCCGCGTCCCAGGTCTGTCGCGCCGGCCAGGCCACCTTCCAGGCCAGCATCAGCGCTGTGCGCCAGTTGTCTGCCAGCACCATTGCCCTGTCGATCAAGGGCGAAGCGCTGAACCAGCTGGCCTTTCTGCCGGGGCAGTACGTCAATCTCGGCGTGCCTGGCAGCGGGCAGACCCGGGCCTATTCCTTCAGCTCGCTGCAGCGCGATGGCGAGGTCAGCTTCCTGATCCGCAATGTGCCCGGCGGCCTGATGAGCAGCTTCCTCACCGGGCTTGCCAAAGCCGGCGACAGCCTGACCCTGGCCGGGCCCCTGGGCAGCTTCTACCTGCGGGACATCCGCCGGCCCTTGCTGTTGCTGGCGGGCGGCACCGGGCTGGCGCCGTTCACCGCGATGTTGGAGAAAATCGCCGAGCAGGGCAGCGCGCATCCGCTGCATCTGATCTATGGCGTGACCCATGATTTCGACCTGGTGGAACTGGATCGCCTGGAAGATTTTGCCGCGCGCATCCCCCACTTCAGCTTCAGCGCCTGCGTGGCCAGCCCCGACAGCCAGTACCCGCGCAAGGGCTACGTAACCCAGCACATTGAACCGGCGCACCTCAACCAGGGCGATGTGGACGTGTACCTGTGCGGCCCGCCGCCGATGGTGGAAGCGGTGAGCCAGTTCATTCGCGAGCAGGGCATAGCCCCGGCGAATTTCTACTACGAGAAATTCGCCGCCAGCGCTGCCTGAAGCACGCGCGAGCTTGTGTAGGAGCTGGCCGGGCGGCGTTCCGCTTGCCAGCGAAGGCGCCCGCAAGAACGCTGCAAGACTCAAGGGCCTCTTCGCCGGCAAGCCGGCTCCTACGATAAATCTGCCAGGCACCTCGTCCGGTAGGCGCTGGTTGGTGTAGGAGCTGGCTTGCCAGCGAAGGCGCCCGCAAGAACGCTGCAAGGCTCAAGGGCCTCTTCGCCGGCAAGCTGGCTCCTACGATAAATCTGCCAGGCATCTCGTCCGGTAGGCGCTGGTTGGTGTAGGAGCTGGCTTGCCAGCGAAGGCGCCCGCAAGAACGCTGCAAGGCTCAGGGGCCCTTTCGCCGGCAAGCCGGCTCCCACGTTGAGCAGCGTCCTCCCCATCCTTTTGCACTGACGAGGTCCCCATGAACCGCTTCCCCAACCAAGTCGCCCTGGTCACCGGCGCCGCCCAGGGCATCGGCCGCCGCGTTGCCGAACGCCTGGCCGAGGAGGGCGCCCGCCTGGTGCTGGTGGACCGCTCGGAACTGATCTTCGAACTGGCCGCCGAACTCAGCCCGCGCTACCCGGTGCTGGCCCTGACTGCCGATCTGGAGCAGTACGCCGAATGCAGCCGCATCATGGCCGCCGCCATCGCCCACTTCGGCCGCCTCGACATCCTCATCAACAACGTCGGCGGCACCATCTGGGCCAAGCCTTTCGAGCACTACCAGCCCGAGCAGATCGAAGCCGAAGTGCGCCGCTCGCTGTTCCCCACACTCTGGTGTTGCCACGCCGCCTTGCCGCAGATGCTGGAGCAGGGCAGTGGCGCCATCGTCAATGTTTCGTCCATCGCCACCCGCAGCCTCAACCGCGTGCCCTACGGCGCGGCCAAGGGCGGCATCAATGCGCTCACCGCCTGCCTGGCCCTGGAAACCGCCGGCCGCGGGGTGCGG
Source organism: Pseudomonas sp. NFXW11 (assembly GCF_049887815.1). Classification (NCBI taxonomy): domain Bacteria; kingdom Pseudomonadati; phylum Pseudomonadota; class Gammaproteobacteria; order Pseudomonadales; family Pseudomonadaceae; genus Pseudomonas; species Pseudomonas sp. NFXW11. The sequence continues at coordinate 74,487 of NZ_JAGEKI010000022.1, forward strand.
GTCAACGCCACCGCCCCCGGCGGCACCGAGGCACCGCCACGACGCATTGCGCGCAACAGCGCCGAGCAAAGCGTGGAGGAGAAAGTCTGGTACCAGCAGATAGTCAATCAGACCCTGGACAGCAGCCTGATGAAACGCTACGGCAGCGTCGACGAACAGGCCGCTGCGATTCTGTTCCTGGCCTCTGATGAGGCGTCCTATATCACTGGAACGGTGCTGCCAGTGGGGGGCGGGGACCAGGGCTGAGCCTGCTGGCTAAACTGCGCCGCTCAAGGCCTGCGCAAACTCGGCAGCGCCGCCTTGCCCTGTGGCGACAGCACCGGCGCCAACTGCTCCCAGGTGAAACTCAGCTCATTGTCGCAACCGTCGCCGTAGGCGGGGGTCGAGAGGTTCAAGCCCTGGGTGTTGAATGTCAGGTCGTAGCTCGAGTAGCTGCTGACGGCCGGGCAGTCCGGGTCCTTGGGGCTTTGCCGTTCCAGCCAGGTGGCGAAGGCGGGCGCCAGTTTCACCTCGCCGGAGTAGGCGTCATGCCACTGCTGGCGGCCGCCGAGCCAGGTCCAGGGATCGACCCGTTCGCCGGTCTGCAGGTTCCAGCTGTGCAGGCCCCAGCTGATGCCATTGCGCCCGGTGCCGGCGGCCCAGCGATAGAACCTGACGGTGATCCACTGCGACGACCAGTAGTGGGGCTCGACGCTGATTTCGCTGGTGTAGCCGGAGCCGTTGCGGCCCAGGTATTCACGGCGCTCGCTGAAAAACTCCTCCTGGCCCTCGGGGCTGATGGCCAGGCGTTCCAGCTGACGGCTGATGTGCTTCAGTGCCGGGCTATCGCCCTCCAGCCTGAGGCTGACCTGGGCGCCTTGGGTTCTGAGCTGATAGCGGTGTTCACCGAAGCTTTTGTTCTGCATCTTGACCGCCAGCGGCGCAGCTTCCATCGGCGCGTTATAGGCGTCGCCGCCACAGCCTTCGGTGCTGGTACGGGTCAGCGCCAAGGGTAAGGGCGCGGCGCCCGGGGCCTTGCTCCAGGTGCCGTGCAGGCTATCGCCCTGGGGCGCGTCCAGCTGCCAGAAACCGGTGTTGCCGACCTCGGCCCAGGCTTCGCCGACCTGGGCCTGAGTCAGCTGGATCGGCGTGAAAAAGCGCTGGTAGTAGTAGCTGCCGTTGCTGTTGGGGGCGGCATTGAAGCAGACGGTAATCGCCGATTTGCCCAGGGTGCCTTGCCACACCCCGGCAAGGTCGGCGGGTGCGGCACTGGCGTAACCGGCAACGCCGGCCAGGGCCAGGAGGGCCAGAAGGGGTGGCGGCTTGAGCATGGGGATCGGACTTCCAGTTGTCTGATGGCGGTGCATCATAGCGGATGGCTGTGGTTCTGCGGCGAGCTAAATGGGCTTCAGCCCTGAACAACCTGAAGCTCGCGTTTAGCCTTCCCCGGGAATGGCGTAGGGCAGGGTAATCGGCGGAGCATCGGCCAATGGCCGCGAGGATTTCGCCATCAGGTAGCCGACTATTTCTGCCGTGCTGATTTCCGCGTGCAGCATATCCGGGTCGTCAAACCATTCGTTGGACCAGAAAATCAGGTCCGAGGCATTGGCCTCGGGGAAGTTGGTTTCCAGCAGGCTCAGCGCATAGTCCACATCCGACTCGGTGCCTTCGCACTGGCAGATGAAATCCGTCAGGGCGCAGGCCTCGACGAAGCTTAAATCGTCGATGTATTTCTCCTGGTGAAAGGCCGTGCGAATAAAGTTCTGCGCATCGGTATGGCTGTGCATAGCGCGAAATTCGTGGAACTCGAAGGGGCGGCTGGCATGACTGTTCCACTGCTCGATCAGCGCGCTGATCTCGGGGCTTTCCCGTTCCTGGTTATCCCAGATCTTGCCCAATATTTCGGTTAGCAGAGCCTTCATTAACGCGCGCTTTTTCGGCGTTGGGCGTAAGGGTTTCATCCGGTCCGGGATGGGCATGGGCGTTCCTTCGTGGTGATGGGGGGAATGGTGACATTATCCGCTCCGTCGGTGCATGGACAGCTGGGTTGGGTGCCCGATACCTTATCGAAAGGTAATGCCTTTCGATAACGAGGGTTCAGTCATGGCCACTTCTATCAAGATTGATGACGAGCTGAAAAAACGCATTCAGCATCTGGCGGGACTGCGTCAACGTTCGGCCCACTGGATTATGCGCGAAGCGATAGCGCAGTACGTTGAGCGCGAGGAAGCCCGTGAGAGCTTCAAGCAAGAAGCCTTGGCGTCGTGGGCGGCGTATCAGGAAACGGGCCGTCATCTGACCGGCCAAGAAACTCGGGCCTGGCTCAGTACCTGGGGTACTGAGTCGGAGCTTCCTAAGTGCCACGATTGATTCTCACCGAAGGTGCTGCGCAAGGGTTGGACTGTTGTCGCCCGTTTCTTGTCCAGAAAGGCCTGCTGATCGCTTAACGAGCTGCCCAAGTGATTGAGCGGCAAATCGCTCAACAGGAGGAAGCCCCGGAAATCGGTCGCCCATTTCCAGAACTGCCGGAGCTGCGCGAGCTGATCATCGAGCTCGGTGATTCGGGTTATGTTGCACTCTGCCGGCATGAGCGTGCGGATGACGCTGTTTACATACTTGCCTTTCGGCATCAGAAAGAAGCCGGTTACTGAGTTTTAGTCGCACGCTGTTTAGTGCTTCAGTCAGATGGGAACGGGGTAAGTCACGCCTTACCCCGTTTTCTCCTTCCTCAGATTTGCTGAATGTTCTCTGCCGGTCTATTGGCATCCAACAACGAATCCACCACCGCTCTAGCCATTTCCACCGAATGAATCATCGACCAAATCAACCCGCGCTCCACACCGCTGGCGCGTTCGGTGATTTCATCGCTGACCTGTACCGCGCAGTCCAATAGCAACGACACATGCACCAACGCTTCTTCGGCATTGATACCGGGGCGGACGCTGAACATGGATTGATGACCTACGGGCGTAGGCACGGTGTCTTTCAGGCTATTGATGATCGAAGTTTCAGCGCTATGCGCCGCCAAGGCCAAGCGAATGCGCTGGGTGTCGATATCGTGTTCGGGGGTTCTGAATTGTCCAGGTAAGGACAGGGGCGGATCGGGAACGAGCTTTTTCATGGTGCATCTCCAATGTGAATGGAGCTGCCAGTTATCGCTGCTAAACGAAGGAGTGGCAGCTGTACGCAGGTTAGCAGGCCGGTCACATTGGAAACCGGCGCACCCGAAGGTGCCCTGCGCACAGCCACCATAAAAAGCAGAAGAAAAACTCTGCCGATAGGTGACATCGATGCGCCCAATGTGATGTTTCGAGCTGCTAAACCCGATCACTGATATGCAGTGATGAACCGAGCCTAGCCAGCCAAAGTATCAGGCGCAAGCGGGTTGGATTCTCTAGGAAAAGTCGCTCAATAGAAAGGGACTAACCTTACGCGGGGTTATGAATTGGGTGGTGAATATGTCACCCAGAGGGCATTGAGTGAGGTATCTAGCTTCCATTGGGTTTCCAGTGATGCGGGATTGTATTCGCCATCACTGGTACATCGAACGAGACTAATGACGCCTACAAACCTGCCCCATCCTTTGCAAGTCGACTAGAAAAATACTGCGCCGTTTCTGGGTCGGTACAGTACAGGTAGCAGCCCTTCATTCCTCGAGTCATCAAGGTCCGATAGGTATTCTTGATGATGAGATCAATCTCTTGCTGCGCGAAGTCGGGTTGTTCCTTCATCAGCCTTTTCCAACCACGAATCGACTTGTCGTATTTGTCTCGTTCTTTGGGGGATGTCACTACCTTTCCATCTCGCACGACAAAGTCTGGCCCGATGATCACACCGATGTAATCCACCTCCAGCCCTTGGCAGGTGTGAATACAGCCGACTTGATCCACGGATTTTTCCGCAATGATCCACAAGCTGCCATCTTGATCCAGGTTCCATTGGCGGGCGTAGTGCTCACCGATTTCAATATCCTTGGCTTTAGGATCTTTTTTGCTGCTCCATGGCCAGCAGTAACCTGCGACGACACGCGCCTTGTTTCCGTGGTTCTTTTGTTCGATTGCTTCATGCATCGCCTGTGGTGAATCGAACACCTTGAATTCGTATTCACTGGCATCGAGTAATGGATTCGCGGTTTCGCGAATTCCCAGTACGTCATCCAGCCATGCCAAGTAGCCATCAGAACCACTGCAACGGAACTGAGAAGACAAGGTGTATTCCTCCACCGTTGCCCCTCGAGCCTTAGCAAAAGCGCGAATCGCTTGTTTGCTACCAATATCCTTCAGGGTTACGCGCTGATCTTCGTCGATAAAAAATACTGAGCATTTAGCGGACCCAATCAGTTCCTTAATCTGGTTTTCACCCTCGTTGCCATAAAAGCCACTTTTCTCATTTAGTCGGTGGGCTTCATCAATGATCAGCGCGTCATAAAAATCAGGTTTGATTTCGGTGTAGGCCCCCGAGCCGGAAAACAGGCTGGAAAACCTAGTGGGCTTGATAGTGCCAACCAGCTTCTTCTCGTACACAGCACGAGGGGCGGCATTTTTCGAGACATACCTACTCATCAGCTGTAAAGCGGTGAGCTGTACCAAGAGGTTGATGGCTACCACCGTTTTCCCAGTGCCTGGACCACCCTCAATGATCAAGACCTTAGGAGCATCGGCAGAAGCTTCTGTGACCGCGGCGAGTACCGACTCGAAGACGGTCTTTTGATCATCAATCAAAACGAACTCAGGCTTGCCCTCCATCAGCCCGCTCAGTGCTTCAGCCAACGCTTTGGAGGGGCGGCTCTTACCGCTAGAAAGCTCATAAAGAACGTCTTGGTTGTCACCGTAATAGATGTGCTGTTTGAGGAAACTTCTCAGTTTCGTCAACTCGTCAGGACCTTTTAGGAATAAAGGCGCCTTGCTGGTATAGGCATCGTAGTGAGCCGAGTTGATAACACCATCGCTGACATAGTTATGCAGGTAGGCGCATGGGTGGACTTTGATGCCTTTGTCATAAACGGCTTCATTGAAACCCTCCAACAAAGTGGCGTAAGACCAAACCTGATAGGACGGATGAATGGTTTCAACATGGCTGCCACCCAGCGCGGTTTTTACGATCGCATCCTTACTGGTGGCGCTGGCTTTGCTCCATTGCTTCAGCTCCACCAACACCGCATTTTTACCCTGGTTTTGGTCGTGGCCTGTCAGCAAGAAATCGATGCGTTTCATGGATTGCGGAATATGTAGCTCAATGGCTACTCCGGCATCCTCCGGTAGATCCTTGTCTCTTAGGACCTTGGCCATGTAAGTGAGTGAACCCTGCCAAGACCGGATCTCTGAGGCCGCCACTTTCTTGCCTGTGGCCTCTTTGAAGTGTTTGAGGATCACCTCTTCAATATCGTTGTTGTCGCAAACATCGAGGAATTGTTGTTTGGTCGCCGAGTAAACGATCACAAGTGGTCCTTAGAGCCCAAGGGGTCAGAGTTGGTCGTACTTCTTGCTGGTGCTTTTGGCTTTGTCGACGGGGTACTTCTGGCCGTTCATCGCGAGTTTGTTTGTCACCGCCTCGTTGAGATCGACGCCTAGCACAGTGCTTAGTCGCACGAGGTACATGAGTACGTCGGCCAATTCGTCTTTCACGGCTTGAGCCGTTTCTGGACGCTTGGCTGCTTCCTTAGCGTCGGCTTCGCTCATCCATTGGAAGATTTCGCAGAGTTCTCCGGTTTCTCCGGTGAGGGCTAGGAGCAGGTTTTTGGGGGAGTGGAACTGCTGCCAGTCGCGGTCGTCGGCGAAGCGCTGTAGAGCAGTTGCTAGGTGATGGGTGTCGATTAGTGTTTCAGTGGGGGCAACTACAGTGCTCACAATCTTGCCTCGTAGTTTGACTACAGCTGGCGCGACTGAGAGCTGTGTCAGAAATGGGAAGGAAGATTGTAGGAGATTTCGAATTTTGAGTAAGGTTTTTTACCGGTACTCGTTGAATTACGGTTCGGAGCTTGTTCAGCCTCCAAAACGTATCCGTTTTCTAAAGCAAACAACACCAAATGGGACAGTGCTGCCAGAGGATGTTGGCTAAAAATGATTGTGCTGTTTGAATACAGCGCTATTTAACCTGTAAAGGTTTTAGCAGCGTGAAAACAAACCTATTCCAGGGCTGACGTCCTAACTTTTGCTATCCTGCGCCCCTTTTCCCCATCGCAAGGAGCGCAGGCATGACCCGGCCCATTGGCGGCAGTACGCAAAAAAAGGCTGGTAAACGGCGTTACCTGCGACACTTCCTTTTCCGTCTGACGCCTGCGCTTTGGTTGGGCATCGTTCTGGCGGCCCCCACCGCCCAAGCCAACCCCACCACCACCTACCGCGGCACCCTCGGCTCCACCCCGGTTGAACTGGCCCTAACCTACGACTCCCAATACGGCGGCGGTATGTCCGGCTATTGGTTTACCGAATCCGAGCGCCTGCCGATGGCCTTGGAGTCCACACCTTTCCACCCCGGCTCCGCGCTGCTGATCAACATCATGGACAACCCAACCCTCCCTGCGACGGCCGTATCCTTGCAGCCCTTCACCGAGGGCGCGGAGTCGTTGCAGGGTTCGCTGGTGGATCTGCGCACGGGCACCCAGCAGCCGTTGCAGTTGCAGCGGGTGATGCGCTTTGGCGGCAGTCAGCGGGAGGCCTTTGACGGTGAGTTGTTGCAGCCGGTGTTCGACCGGGATTTCTATTTCGCTGTGCATGCCTCGCGCAAGGCCGGGGAGGAGGTCGGGCGGGTGGACAGTATCCGGGTGATCAGTCGCAACAACGGCCGGCAGGTGCAGGAGATCCAGGGATCGTGGTGCATGGCCTCGGTGGGCACTCAAACCCTGAGCTTCGGCCATTTCCAGGAAGAGCAACGCATGGATTTCCGCGCCCAGAGCTATCGCCTGACCGAGGCGGATGGCCGGCAGTGGTGCTCGCCCACCCAGTACTACCTGTTCTACCGCGATAGCCGAGTGTATCTGCGGCACCCGCAGATGGAGCAGTTCGCCGCGGAAGGTGATCTGCGCTTTTCCCCCAGCGGCCAGATGGAGTTCAGCCAGCAGGGCTTTACCGATTACGAAAAACGCACCCGGCGTTGGGACTACTACCGGGTGATCAGCCCCGAGCGGCTGCAGTACCTGTCATCCGGCGAGGAGCGTTTCTGATGCGTCTGCTTGATTGTTTGCGAGGGCTGGCGCTGCTGTTGCTGGCGGCGTGGCTGCTGCCGGCCCAGGCGTCCGAAGGGGTGTACGAGGGCACCATTGGCAAGCTGCCGATTGTCATGACCTTTGGCAGCCAGAATGCGCTGTACCAGGGCACCTATTTCTATCAGCGCTATCGCACGCCGATCCGTCTCAAGCCGACCTTCAGCTACAGCAACAAGGTGATGGCCATGGATGAGCTGGACGAGCAGGGTTTGCCGGTGGCGCGCTTGCAGTTCAACGACTTGATGAACTACCGCCAGCAGGAACAGGTGCGCGGCACCTGGACCAGTTACCGCACCGGCAAGACCTTGCCCATGGCGCTGAAGCTGGTGGCCCTGGTGGATTCGGATCGCTCCTGGCCGCAACCGGTTACCCGGCTGTTGCAGAGTGCCTCCACCCCGCGCTGGTATTTCCAGGTGCCGATGCAGGGCAACAATCAGCGAATCCTCGCGGTCGAGATCATGGACAAGACCAGTGGCAAGCTGCTGAACACGCTGACGCTGGCGTCGCCGGGGTGTCGCAATCTGGGGGTGGATACCTTGCAGGTGCAGGGCGAAGGCGAGGCGCTGCGCATGAGCTTCAAGGACTGTACCTTGCCGGGGTTTCGCTGGAATGAGGGCGGCGGGCACTTTGCGCCCTTGCCTTGAGCCGGGGAGGGGGTGTTTCCGGGTGGGCATAAATGGTTATCGCAGGCAGGCCCTGTGTTGAATAGGCAAGCAGTGGAGCTTCAATGAACGACAAGCAATCACCGGTACTGATCCAGGTGTATATGGCCGATGACGGCGGCGCCGTGCGCGAGGAACTGCTGGCGCGGCAGATCGATCAGTACACCTTTGAGCTGCTGTCCTCGCCGGGCCTGGCGCAGAACCTGGCGCGGGGCGATATCGTTTCAATCCGCAATCCCGATGCGCCGGCTGAGGTTCTGAAGCGGGGCGGTAATTTCTGCATTCAGATCTATGCCGATTGCATTGATCCGGCGGTGGTTGGCGCGCTGGAAAAACAGGTCGTTGGTGAGCTGGGCGGAACCCTGGATGGGCTGTTTGAGGGGACGCTGTCTTTCGCTGTGCCGGCAACCAATGGCATGCAGCGGATCAATGCGGTGTTTGATGGTTTTCGTGAGCAAACCGGGATCGAGTGGTACTACGCCAATGTCTATAAGAACCTCGATGATGATGAGGACGAGACCTTGTTGAACTGGTGGTTGGACGTTTGATCATCCTTGGAGCTGGAGCCAGAGCGACCAAGTAACCGACCAAGTAACCGATCAAGTAGGTTGGCAGCTTCGAGTCATTGCGTAGCGATGCACCTTAAGAAACGGAGGCTCTGGAGCGCTCCCGTCTGCAGGGCAAGCGGGTGAGGTTTCAGGTGTTTCATGTCGCTATTACTGCTACCCAGCCGTGCTGTAGGAAGCGTCTGTCTTTTCTGTAAGCCAGGCTGAAGACGCTGATTGCCTTGGCATTCTGTGGGATAACCATCGGCAACCCATTCTTATTGGGCTAATCGACGCCAGGGTGTATTCCACGCAGAGAGGTCGTCAGCCATGGGCCAGGAGATGTTGCAATTTCAGGAGGATTTGCTGAAGGCGGTGGCGCAGATGAATGCCGCCAAGGCTGTGGGCGCGGTGACGCTATGTGTAGCGAGTCGGCGTCGGGGGCTGGCGGTCGGTACGCAAGGTGTTCTGGTCGAGATTCAGCTGGCCAGCCTGTGTCGGCGTTGCAGCTTTTCCGGCAAGCCGCAACGCCCGGGCTTTCGCGGCCGTTGCAGCCGCTGCCGCAGGTGGCGATCGGCCCCATAACCATGGGCCGTCTGCCTCAGAAATTCACCGAAGCACTCAACCTCGCACTCAACGGCGCGCCCTGGAACAGGTAGTCGTCGCCCATGTATTCCCCGGTGTCGCGCCAGTAGCGCTTGTCGAACAGGTTGTCCACGGTCAGGCGAAACACAGTGTCGTAACCATCAATGCGGGTGCTGTAGCGGCTGCCGATATTGAAGATGGCGTAGGCGCCGGTCTCGACATTGCCCACGCGGTCGGCGTATTGGCTGGCGCTGTATTGCATGCCCCCCAGCAGGGCCAGGCCGTCGAGCCAGGGCAGGGCGTAGTCGCCCTGCAGGCTGGCGCGTAGTTTAGGCACATTGAGGGCCTGGTGGCCTTCGTAGGCCGGGGTGCCAGTGCCCTCGACCCGGGAGCGGATCGCCGCGACGCTGGCGGCAATCTGCAGGCGTTGGCTGGCCCAGCCAGTGGCCGCTAGCTCCAGGCCGGTGTTCTTTTGCTGGCCCTGCTGGACGTAGGTGAACCTGCCGTCGGCATCCGGGCGCGAGTACTGGTAGGCCTGGCGCATCTGGAACAGCGCGGCACTGAAACTCATGCGCTGCCAGTCGTACTTGATGCCGGCTTCGATCTGCCGCGAGAGGGTGGGGGCCAGGGTTTCGAATTGATTCTCTGCGAACCACGGCGCCTGGCCTCCCAGGCTCAGGCCCTTGCTGTATTGGGTGTACAGCGACAGGTCGCTGATCGGTTTGTAGATCAAGGCGGCCTGGGGCAGGAATACATAGCGTTGGGTTTGGCGCTCCGTGCCGTTCTGGCTGTTGAAGGCCTTTTCATCCAGGCGCACTTCACGTCCGCCAAGAACCGTCTGCCATTGATCGTTGAAGCTGATGCGGTCGCTGAGGAACAGGCCGTACTGGCGGCTGTCCAGGCGTCGATGAGAGTCGCCGAGTGGGCCGTTGTAGCGTGCAAAGTTTCCGGGCTCGCTGTGGATATTGCCACTGCCGTCGTCGTTGCCGACGCGGTGCATGATCTGATCGCGATTATCCACCACGCGACGAAACGCACTGGTCCCCACGCTCAACTCATGGCCCAGGCCCGCTGTGTCGAAGCGGCCATTGAGCACTGCCTGCACTTCATCGTTGCGCCGGGTGTCGTCAGGGCTACGGAAGTCGTAGATATCGTACTTGCCGTCGTAACCGAAGAAGTTGCCTTTACCGGGTACGCCGCAGTCGTAACAACCCCAGGCAAACGAGCTGTAATCATCGATCACTACCTTGCTGCGGGACGCACTGAGATTACCCTTCCAGTCATCATTGAAGCGGTACTCGAAATGGCCGCCGATATTCAGCGATTCATTGGTCACCGGCTTCGAGCCGCTCTGGTGCCCCAGGAGTTTTTTCGGCGAGGCATGATGGGGCAGGGCGCTGCCGCCCAGTAGCTGATAGCCCGGGGCCGAGCGCTGCTGCTTGTTCTGGTACTCGATATCCAGTTGCAGCAGGGCGTCGGGGCTGATGTTCCAGTCGAAGGCCAGGGAGGCGAAATCCCGCTGGCCATTGGTGTGCTCCACATAGGAGTGCAGGTCTTCATGGGCCAGGTTGGCGCGCAGGCCGAACTGCTGCTCGCTGCCGAACCAGCCGCCCACATCGGTGGCCAGATAACCGCTGCCGCGATCGTCGGTAGAGACAGTGACCGAGCGAACATCCGTGGGCCGCTTGGTCACGTAGTTGATCAGGCCACCGGGTTCGCTAACCCCGCTTTGCAGGCCGGAAAGGCCCTTGAGCAACTCCACCCGCTGCTTGTTCTCCAGGGCCACGTTCTGCTCGCCGCTGACGGTGCGGTTGTTGATCTTGTAGCTGCTGGCGGCGTTCAGGGCAAAGCCGCGCACCGTGAAGTTTTCGTAGTAGCCCACCGGCGCATAGTTCTGGCCCACCGAGGCGTCGTTCTTCAGCACCTCGCTGAGCAGCCGCGCCTGCTGGTCCTTGATCATTTCTTGGTTGATCACGCTGATGGCGGCCGGGGTATCCAGCAGCGGCGTTTCGCCAAAACCGCCCACCGCGGCGCTGTCGGCGCGGTAGCCGAAGCTCTCTTCGCTGCTGACGGTCTGGGTCGGCAGCGTGGTGCCGGCGCTGGCCACCGAGGCACTGCCGGCCAGCAGCAGGCCCAGCAGGTTGCGGGTCAGGCCCGAGGTGCCGGTGTCCAGGGCGCGAGGGTGGGGAATCCTGTTCATGCACATTCCTAAAGGCTGGCCGCGATCCGTCGTGCCCACAGCCTGCAAGGGCCCGGGTGCGTTGGCTGGCGGATGCTGAAATCGGGGAAAAAGCGGGGTGCCCGAGTGGGGCAGGGGGCAGGCGTATCAGGCCGGCCGGGCAGCTTTTTGGCAGGGCGCCATCATACAAGCTGCGGGCGAGGGGTAAAGCCTGAACAGGCCTGTGAGGGGAAAGTCGCCTTGGGTGGCAACACTGGCAGCGGCCCCTGGCGGGAGGCCGCTGCCTTCAGCACGGCCCGGGTTTCAGCGCCGATCCAGCCACACCGTCTGCGCATTGCAGAACTCGCGTACGCCAAAGTGCGACAGCTCGCGACCAAAGCCGCTTTTCTTTACGCCGCCAAAGGTCACCCGTGGGTCGCTGGCGCTGTAGCCGTTGATAAACACGCCGCCGGTTTCCAGCTCGTCGGTCATCTGCCGGGCCCGCTCCAGGTCCTGGGTGAAAATCGTCGCAGTGAGGCCGAATTCGCTGTCGTTGGCCAGCGCCAGGGCGTGCTCGGCGTCCCGGGCGGTGATGATGGCGGCCACCGGGCCGAACAGTTCCTGCTTGAACGCGGTCATCTGGTCGGTGACGTCCGCCAGCACCGTGGGCAGGTAGTAGTTGCCGGCGCCCGGCAGCTTGTCGCCGCCCAGCAGCAGGCTGGCGCCTTCGGCCAGGGTCGCCTGCACCTGCTGGTGCAGCTCGTCTCGCAGGTCGAAGCGGGCCATGGGGCCGATATAGGTGTCGGCCGCCAGCGGGTCGCCCATCACCAGGGCACGGCTGGCCTCGACAAATTTGCGGGTGAATTCCGCCACCACCCCTTGCTCGACGATCAGGCGCTTGGCGGCGGCGCAGACCTGGCCGCTGTTCTGGTAACGGCCGATTACCGCGGCCTTTACTGCTTCGTCGAGGTCGGCGTCGTTGAGCACGATAAAGGGGTCGGAGCCGCCCAGCTCCAGCACGCATTTCTTCAACGCGGCGCCGGCCTGGGCGCCGATGGCGATACCGGCGCGCACGCTGCCGGTCAGGGTCACGGCGGCGATGCGGCGGTCGGCAATGGCTTGCGACACGCCGTCCTGGGTGACGTTGATCAGCTCGAACACCCCTTCAGGGAATTCCGCGCGCTGCATGGCCTGCAGCAGCAGGTAGGCGCTGCCCATCACATTGGGGGCGTGCTTGAGCACGTAGGTGTTGCCCGCCAGCAGCGCCGGCACCGCGCCGCGCAGCACCTGCCAGATCGGGAAGTTCCACGGCATCACCGCAAGAATAGGGCCCAGCGGCCGGTACTCGATGCGCGCCTTGTGGTTTTCCACCAGGGTCGCTTCCGGGGCGAGCATGGCCGGGCCGTGCTCGGCGTACCACAGGCACAGCTGGGCGCATTTCTCGATCTCGCCCCGGGCCTGGGGCAGTGGCTTGCCCATCTCCTGGCTGATCATTTGCGCCATGGCTTCGCTGCTGTCGCGCAGCACCTGGGCCAGGGCGCTCAGGCGGCTGGCGCGAGCGGCGATGCCCTGGCGTTTCCACTGGGCGAAGCCGGCGGCGGCGCGGTTCAGCGCGGCGTCCAGCTCGGCCGCGGACTGGTAGGGGTAGGCGCCGATCTGCTGGCCATTGGCGGGGTTGATCGACAGGGCATGGGTGTGGCTGGAAACGAGGGTCATGGCGCCGTCCTGCTAGGTGGGAATGGGGGCAGGTTACGGGGCTGTTTCTTTGCTGAAAACTGAATAATATTAAGTGAGTCGTTCACGTTTGGAGAATGTTGTGGATCTGGTCCAGCTGGAAATTTTCAAGGCGGTTGCCGAGCAGGGCAGCATCAGCGCCGCCGCGCAACTGATCCACCGGGTGCCATCGAACCTGACCACGCGCATCAAGCAGCTGGAACAGGACCTGGGGGTGGAGCTGTTTATCCGCGAGAAGAGTCGCCTGCGCCTGTCGCCTGCCGGCTGGAATTTCCTCGACTATGCCCGGCGCATTCTCGACCTGGTGGCCGAGGCGCGCCTGACCGTGGCCGGCGAGGAGCCCCAGGGCCCGTTCGCCCTGGGCTCCCTGGAAAGCACCGCGGCGGTGCGCATCCCGGCCTTGCTCGCGGCCTACAACCAGCAATACGCCAAGGTCGAGCTGGACCTGTCCACCGGCCCCTCGGGCACCATGATCGAAGGCGTGCTGTCCGGGCGCCTGGTGGCGGCCTTTGTCGACGGCCCGGTGCGCCACCCGACCCTGGAAGGGCTGCCGGTGTTCGAGGAAGAAATGGTGCTGATCGCGCCCCTGGGGCACGGGCCCATCACCCGGGCGCGGGAGGTCAATGGCGAGAGCATCTACGCCTTTCGCGCCAACTGTTCCTACCGTCATCACTTTGAAAGCTGGTTCACCCAGGACGCCGCGGTGCCGGGCAAGATCCACGAGATGGAGTCCTACCACGGCATGCTGGCCTGCGTCAGCGCCGGCGCCGGGCTGGCGCTGATGCCCCGCAGCATGCTGGAAAGCATGCCCGGCGCGGCCACGGTCAGCGTCTGGCCGCTGTCGCCGCGCTTTCGTTTCCTGCGCACCTGGCTGGTGTGGCGGCGGGGGACGGTGTCGCAAAGCCTGAGCAGTTTCGTGAAGCTGCTGGAGCAGCGTGGCCTGGTGCTGGCCGAGGCATGAATCGGCCGCGCTCCGCGTTTGCTGGCCTGGGTTTATTGGCTGTGCGGGGGGATTTGTGTAGGCTTTCCGGCCTTTGCCTAGCCCTGGACATTGAGCCATGAACGACGAGCTGTGCCTTGTATTTGTACCCGCGTTGGTGGCCGTGCTGCTGAACGCCGAGACCGCCCAGGGCGAGCCCCTCACCGAGGCGCAAGTGCTGGACATCCGCGATCGGGCCGCCTGCATCACGCTGCCGGCCAGTATTGCCCTGGCAATGGAAAACGAGCGGGGTTACCGCGACCTCGTCGCCGAGGACTGCTGGCAAGAATGGCAGCGCTATCGGCGTGAGATGCAAGCCTGAGGTTGGCGTTTGTCAGCGTCGGCTCAAGGCCAGCCTTGCCGCAAACAGCACAAACACCAGCCCCGTAGTGCGGTCCATCCACTGGATCACCCGTGGGCGGCGCAGCACCCCGGCCAGGGGCCGGGTGGCGCCGATCAGCAACAGCGACCAGAGCAGCCCCAGCAGCACATGGATGCTCACCAGGCCGAAGGTCCAGGCCACCAGCGGTTGGCCCTGGGGAATGAACTGCGGCAGGAAGGACACATAGAAAATTCCCACCTTGGGGTTGAGCACATTGCCCAGCAGGCCCTTGAGAAACCAGTTGGCGCCGCGTTTGCCCGGGGTTTCGGCGGCGGCGAAGGATTGCCGTGGGCGCAGCAGCATATTCACCCCGAGCCAGGCCAGGTAGGCGGCGCCGCAGTATTTCAGCAGGTTGAAGGCCAGCTCCGAGACGGCGATCAACGCGCCCAGGCCGAAGGCCACCGCAGCACCCCAGATCAGGCAACCGGCATTCACGCCCAGGGCCGCGCGCAGTGCCTGCTGCTTGCCTTCCACGGTGGCAGTGCGCAGCACCAGGGCGGTGTCCAGGCCCGGGGTCAGGGTCAGCAGGGTGGCGGCCAGGGTAAAGGCCAGCAGGTTATCGGCAATGGACATGGGTTCTCCGTCTCAGGCCCGAAAAAAACAGGCGCTCAGGCTAACACCGATCTGTAGGAGCGAGCTTGCTCGCGATGATCTCAAAAGCGCCGCACGGGGTAGGGTGGGCGCCCTTCGCGAGCAAGCTCGCTCCTACAAGGGGCAGGTCGTCGGTTTATGGGCAGGCCGCTGGTTCAAAACGGGCCAGTGGGTTGCGCGATCCCCAGTTGCTGTTGCCGCGCTTGCAGCTGTTTGTCCAGGGTACGTTTGCCACTGCTCAGCTTGAGGTATTGCAGGCTGGGCGGCAGTTGCTGGTCGAGCAGCTGGTGCAGATCCAGTTGCGGGGTCTTGATCAGGCGCAGCTCGTTGATCGGCGAGCCCTTCAGACCCTCGAGGGCATCCAGGCTCTGGAGGTTGGACAGGGCCATCTTGCGCAAGTGCGCCAGCCCGGAAAGATCCAGCCGAGACAATTGCGCCTGGTCCTCAATCTTCAGCACCTCAAGCTGTGGAAAGCCATCCAGGTCCAGGCGCTTGAGGCCACGCACCCGCAGGATCTCCAGCTCCCTGACATGGGGATGATGCAGCTCGGGCATCTGCTCACGGTCGCTGAACGCCACCGACAGGCTGCGCAGGCCGCTCATGCCGGCGACCATCCCCAGGGTGGTCTCGGCCGGCAGGCGATGCAGGCTCAGGGTACTGATGCTCGGGCATTGGCGCAGAATCTCCAGGTCGTGGCTCTGCGGGCTGAGGTGCAGACTCTGCAACTCGGGCATGCGGGTAATCGGCGCCAGGTCGATGGCCGGGCCCTGGTCCAGGGAGAGCCGCAGGTGGTGCAGGCGTTCAAGGTTGGGCAGGGCTAGCAGCCCGGGCAAATCGGCGCGGAACACTTCCAGGGCAAAATCCCTGAGCCGGTGCAGGCTGCCAATGGCCTGGAAATGTTCCAGGGTCTCGAGGCCGTCCAGGCTCAGCGAGTGAACGTTGGGCAGGGCGTGCAAGGTCCGAGCATCAAGACCCCTGCTCGAATAGTGGTCGTAGAAACGCAGGGTGAGGCGCTCGCCAAAACGTGTGCAGAGGGCGTCGATCTGCTCCAGCAGCTGGCAATCGTATTGCTCGACGCTGTGCCACTGGACTATGACCCGGGCCTGCGGATCGGCCTCCAGCCGGGCAGCGACCTGCAGGCGCAGGTCGGCCTGGGTCGGTGCCTTGATTCGATGGGGAAACATCAGCGGTCCTTGATGATTTTCGCCGCGGCATCATGCCATTGCGCGACCTTCACCACCATCTGCGCGCAGGCCCGGCCAGCCGCCGGGCCGCCTTGCAGAGCGGGCTACGGGTCGACCTGGCCCATCAGTTCGGCCACCGATTCCGGGCGCTTGGCGTAGCGCTGGGCCAGTACCGCGCAGACCATCAGCTGGATCTGATGGAACAGCATCAGCGGCAGAATCAGCAGGCCCATGGTGCTGCCGGCGAACAGCACCTGGGCCATGGGCACGCCGGTGGCCAGGCTCTTTTTCGAACCGCAGAAAAGGATGGTGATGCGGTCTTGCTGATCGAAGCCAAACAGTTTGCCGAAGAAGCTCGACGCCAGCAGCACCAGGGCCAGGAGGATGCAGCAGGCCACCAGCAAGCCGCCCAGTTCCCACAGTGGAATCTGCTGCCAGATGCCTTCATTCACCGCTTCGCTGAAGGCGCCGTAGACCACCAGCAGGATCGAGCCCTGGTCGACGAAACGCAGCCAGTTCTTGTTGCGCCCGACCCAGGCGCCGATCCAGCGGCGGGCGATCTGCCCGGCGATAAACGGCAGCAGCAGTTGCACGCTGATCTTGAGGATTGCATCCAGGGTCGAGCCGCTGTCGCCGTGCACATTCAGCAGCAGGGTCACCAGCAGCGGGGTGAGGAAGATGCCGAACAGGCTGGAGGCCGCGGCGCTGCAGATGGCCGCCGGAATATTGCCCCGGGCCAGGGAGGTGAAGGCGATCGCCGATTGCACCGTGGCCGGCAGGGCGCAGAGGTAGAGCATGCCCATGTACAGCTCGTTGCCCACCAGCGGTGACAGCAGCGGCTTGAGCGCCAGGCCCAGCACTGGGAAGAGCACGAAGGTCAGGCCAAAGACCAACAGGTGCAGGCGCCAGTGGCCGGCCCCGGCAATGATCGCCTGCCGCGACAGCTTGGCGCCATGCAGGAAGAACAGCAGGCCGATGGCGATATTGGTCAGCCAGCCGAAACCGACCGCCACTTGGCCGCTGGCTGGCAGGAAACTGGCCAGCAGCACCACGCCGATCAGGGTCAGGGTGAAGTTGTCGGGTAACAATCGGGAGCGGGCCATAGCGGAATCATCCAGGGGTTGCCAAGTGCGATGGGGCGACTCTAACGTGAGTGCAATTTACCGACTAACGCCAAGGAGCCAGTTAATGCCGCCTAAAGGACATGAAAAGATCGTCCGCCGCAGTATTCCCGGGCTGCCGAGCCTGCCGCGGCCGCTGTACGGGCGCACTGAATCCCTGCCCAATCGGGCCCTGACCCGGCGCCACAGCCACCCCTGGGTGCAATTGTCCTATGCGATTGCCGGGGTGCTGGAGATCCAGACCAGCGGCGGCCGTTTTGTCGCGCCGCCGCAACGGGCGGTGTGGATTCCCGCCGGGGTGCCGCACCGGGTGTTCAGCTCGCCGCGCACCGAGATGCGCAGCCTGTACCTGGATTGCAGCGTCACCGCCTGGGCCGCCACCGACAGCTGCCAGGTGCTGGCGGTCAGCGACTTGCTGCGGGAGCTGATCCGCGCCTTCAGCGAGTTGCCGGTGGAGTATGTCGAGGACAGTGCCGACGGCCGCCTGGCCCAGGTGCTGCTGGACCAGCTGGCCGCCGCGCCGCAGCTCGACCTGATGCTGCCGCTGCCCCACGACCCGCGCTTGCGCAGCATCTACCGCAGCTTGCAGGGCCACCCCGAGCAGCCAACCACCCTGGGGCAATGGAGCGAGAAACTGGGGGTGGCCGAGAAAACCCTGAGCCGGCTGTTTCTCAAGGACACCGGCCTGACCTTTCGCGCCTGGCGCCAGCGCCTGCGCCTGCTGGGCGCCCTGACGCCGCTGGAGCAGGGCGAGCGGGTCACCGATGTGGCCCTGGCTTGCGGTTACGACTCCACCTCGGCGTTTATCGCTGCCTTTCGTCAGCAGTTTGATGCCACGCCTGGGGAGTTTTTTCGCGGGTTGTAGGGGCGGGTTGGCGGCCGCGGTGCGGCCGAGCGGGAGCGAGCTCCCTCGCCACAGGGCAAGAGGGGCTCAGGGGCGGGCAGGGCGCAGCAGTTCGATTTTCTCCGGTGGCACCAGGGTGCGCAGGGTCTTGTACAGGGCGCGGGTTTCCAGCAGGTTCCAGATCCGCAGCAGGGTTTCCAGGGCATCCAGGGGCTTGCTGATAAAGTCCCGCGCGCCCAGGGCCAGGGCCCGCAGGCGGGTGTCGCGGGTGGCGTCGGCGGTGAGCACCAGGATCGGCAGGTAGTCGTTGGCCGGAATCCGCCGGTTGAGCTGTTCGAGCACGGCAAAGCCATCGAACTCGGGCATGTGCAGGTCGAGGATCACCAGGTCCGGCTCGAAGCTGTTGAACAGTTCCAGGGCCCGCAGTGGCTGGGTGCTGCCCAGCACATTGTGCAGGCCCTCGCGGGCCAGCAGCTGTTCCATCAGGTCGAGGTTGGGACGCTGGTCGTCGATGATCAGGATGCGCAGATCGGCGCTCATAGAGGCTCCGCTAGACAGTGGTCGAGGTGGGCGAGGAACGCCGGGATATGCAGGGGCTTGGTGAGGATTGCCGTGGCCCCGGCGTCCAGCAGGCTGCGCCGGGTGCGTTCGCTGGCGTCGGCGGTGATCATCAGCACCGGCAGTGCGGCGGTGGCGGCCGAGGCTCGCAGCCGTTGCAGCACTTCCAGGCCGGGCAGGTCCGGCAGGTTGACGTCCAGCAGGATCATCCGCGGCCGGTGCTGGCGCGCCAGGTCCAGGCCCATCTGGCCCTGCATGCTCGACAGCAACTGAATGCCCGGGCGCCGCTGCAGCAGGGTTTCGATCAGCGCCAGGCTTTGCAGGTTGTCCTCGATGCACAGCACCTGGCCCTGGTAGGGGCTGGCGCCAGGGGGCGCCGGCAGGCTCGGCAGTGGCGCGGCGAAGGGCACCACGGGCGCTGCGTCGGGCAGTTGCACAAAGGGCAGTTCCAGGGTGAAGCGGCTGCCGCTGCCCGGGGTGCTCTGCACCTTGAGGCTGCCGTCCATCATCTCCAGCAGGCTCTTGCTCAGGGCCAGGCCCAAGCCCGTGCCTTCGACATTGGGTGCGGCGTCCAGGCGCTCGAAGGGCTTGAACAGGCGCGCCAGTTGTTCGGCGGCGATGCCGGCGCCGGTGTCGATCACGCTGATGCGCAGGCGCGCCTGGTCGATCTCCAGCTCGATGCGCACCTGGCCCTGGGCACGGTTGTACTTGATGGCGTTGGACAGCAGGTTGAGCAGCACCTGGATCAACCGCTGGCGGTCGGCGATCACCCCGCTGTGCGCCGCGAGGGGCGGCAGGGGTGCGAGCTGGATGGCGGCGTCGGCGGCCATCGGCGATACCAGGGTCAGGGCCTCGTGCAGCACCGTGGTCAGGGCCACGGGTTCGATATTCAGTGGCAAGCGCCCGGCCTCGATGCGGGCAATGTCCAGCACCTCGTTGATCAGCCCCAGCAGGTGCTGCCCGGCCCGCAGGATATGCCCCACCTGGGGCCGCTGGCCGGCGCTGGAATCCATGTCCAGCAACTGCGCGAAACCGAGGATGGCGTTCAGCGGGGTGCGCAGTTCGTGGCTCATGCGCGAGAGAAATTCGCTCTTGGCGCGGCTGGCGCTTTCGGCTTCCTCGCGGGCGGTGCCCAGGGCGATTTCCGCCACCCGGCGGTCGCTGATGTCCCGGGTGATCTTGGAAAACCCTCGCAGTTCGCCGCTGGCATCGTATTGCGCGGTGATCACCACGCTGGCCCAGAAGCGGCTGCCGTCCTTGCGGCAGCGCCAGGCTTCTTCCATGTAGTGGCCGTGGGCGGTGGCCTCGCGCAGGGCCATGTCCGGGTGCTGCGGGCATTCCTCCGGCAGGTAGAACAGGGAAAAGTGCCGGCCGATGATTTCCTGCTCGCGGTAGCCCTTGATCCGCTCGGCGCCGACGTTCCAGGTGGTGACCCGGCCGGCGGTGTCCAGGGCGAAGATCCCGTAGTCCTTGACCCCGTCGATAATCAGCCGCAGGCGTTCCTCGTTGTCGCGCAGGGCCCGTTCGCGTTCGGCCAGCAGTTGCCCGGCCTCCACCAGGCGCGTGCCCAACTGGCCGATTTCATCCTGCTCCGGGGCTTGCGGGCGCAGTGGCTGGCCCAGGGCCAGGCGCTGGGCATTGCCCTGCACCTGTTGCACCCGGGTGACGATGCCGCGGGACAGCAACAGCACCGCGACAATGGCGCCGAACAGCCCGCAGCAGGCGGCCAGCAGGGTGGCCAGCAGCAGGCGCATGCGGATCGCCGCCGCGGCCTCAGTGCGCTCGGCCAGCAGGGCGTCCTCGCGAATGCGCATGGCGCTGATCTGCTCGCGCAGCACGTCCAGCACCTGCTTGTTGTCGATCAGGATCGCGGTGATGCTGGCGGCATCGTCGGGGCTGCCGTGGCGCAAGGCGTGCAGGCCGTCGAGCTTGGTGCGGATCAGCGGGGCGACGGTTTGCAGGTGCTCGCGCATGCGCGCATCGCGCACATTGCGATCCAGGCGCTGCAACGCCGCTTCGATCTGTGGCCGGGCCTGCAGGTAGGCGGGCAGGAAGTCCTCGCGGCGGGTCAGCAGGTAGCCACGCACGCTGGCCGCGGCTTCGGCCAGCAGGGTGTGCACCGCCTGGATATCGCCCTGCACTTGCAGCACCCGGCGCACGTCTTCTTCGGCGCGGGCGGTCTGGCGTTCGGTGCTGTAGATCAGCACCAGCGACAGCAGCAGGATCACCAGCGGCAGGGAGATCACCACCAGCGCCTTGCCGCGCAGCGGCAGGTCGGCCCAGCGTCGGGCGCGCAGCAGCTTCATGGCCATTGCCCGGCAGGCTCGCTCACCAGACCCAGGGCGATGCCGCGCACTGCGGCCTGGGTGCGGTCGGCGGCGCCGAGCTTGCCGATCACCCGTTCCACATGGGCTTTGGCGGTGCCGGTGGTGATGCCGAGCTTTTCGCCGATCTCGCGGTTGCTGAAGCCCCCGGCCACCAGCCCCAGCACCTGCCGCTCGCGGGCGGTAAGGGGCTGGGCCTGGGGCGCCTGGCCCTGGCCGCGTTCGCTCATGCGCCGCAGCAGGCGGGCGCTGACGCTGCTGTTCAAGGCTTCCTGGCCCCGGGCCACCCGTTGCAGGGCGCTGATCACTTCATCGCGGCTGGCGTCCTTGAGCAGGTAGCCCAGGGCTCCAGCGGCCATGGCCGCTTCCAGGTGGTCGGGGCTGTCGTCCATGGTGAAGATCACCACCTTGATCTCGGGCTGGCGCTGTTGCAGCAGGCGCGCGGCGCCCAGGCCATTGAGCCGGGGCATGCGGATATCGAGGATGGCCAGGTCCGGGCGCAGTTGTTCGCACAGGGCCAGGGCTTCCTCGCCATCCCGGGCCTGGCCCACCACCGCGAATTCCGGGTTGCCCGCCAGCAGGGCGACAAAACCGGTACGGGTCACTTCATGGTCGTCCGCCAGCACCAGGCGCAGCACCGCGCTCATTGGCCTGGCTCCAGCGGCAGCACGGGCACCCGAGCCTCGATCCGGGTGCCGCCCCCGGGCCGGCTGTGGCAGCTGAAGTGGCCGCCGAGCAAATGCGCGCGCTCGCGCATGGCCAACTGGCCCAGCTGTTCGGCGTTCGCTGCCGGCGGGTTGGGAAAGCCGCAGCCGTTGTCGCTGATGTCGAGCTGGGCATGGCCATCGGCAATTGTCAGGCTCAGCTGCACGCGGCTGGCGCGGGCGTGCTTGAGGGTGTTGTTGATGGCTTCCTGGGCAATGCGGAACAGGGCGATTTCCACCGCCGCGGGCAGGCGTTGCGGGTCCCGTTGTTGCCAGTGCGCGGTCAGCCCGGCGTCGCGCAGGCGGTCGGCCTCGCGGTCGATGGCCCGCAGCAGGCCGAAGTCGTCGAGCACATGGGGGCGCAGGCCGCCGATCAGTTGCCGGCCTTCGCCCACGCAGCCCTGGGCCAGTTGCAGGATGCCCTGCAGCTCAGCCTGGAGTGCCGCGGGCAGGGGCGGGCAGCGTCCGGCAAAACCCTGCAGGCGCTGATGCAGCCCGGCCAGGCTTTGTGCCAGGCCGTCGTGCAGGTCGTAGGCGACGCGCTTGCGTTCGTCTTCCTGGGCACTGAACAGCCGTTGCACCAGTTCCGACATGCTGCGCTCACGGGCCTTGAGGTCGGTGGCCAGGCGCTGGTTTTCCAGGTGCGCGGCCAGTAGCGTGGTCAGCAGTTGCAGGGACTCCAGGTCTTCGCTGTCTGGCGCGCTGATGGGCACGCTGTTGGCCAGCAGCAGAACGCCGAAGGCGCTGCCGTCGGCGCGGTGCAGCAGCACCCGCACGGCCTCGGGGTGGGCCGGCGCCTGCGGCCCGTCGGCGGGTGTTGCGGCCCGGGCGCGCAGGGTTTGCAGGTACTCGTCGCGGCCGTGTTCGGCGCAGCTCTGGGTCACGCCGTCGCTGTCCCACTCCAGCAGCAGCCCGTGGTCCATGGCGACAAAGGCGCAGGCCCGTTGCAGCACCCGCTGGCGCATCTCTGCCGGTGGCAGTTGCAACAGTTGCTGGCCGGTGTCCACCAACAGGCGCAGGCGTGCGGCGCGGCTCTGCGATTGCCGATAATGGCTGCGCAGGGCCAGGGCGCTGGCGGGGTCGTGGGGCGGGGTGGACATCGGCGGACTCCAGGCGAACGGCACGGCAAGGGACGGGGCGGCGGTCATTAGACCCTGGGCCCCCGGGCGCGCCTATCTGCCGAATGGCATAGGCCGATGGCTCCGGTTGGCCGATGGCGGCCGAGCGAGCCCCGGGCACAGTGGGGCCTATTGAAACCCACTGGAGTCCGTGAATGAAACTGAAAACCACCGCCCTGGCGCTGTTCCTGGTGCTCGGCGCGCCCCTGGCCCAGGCCCTGGAAGCCACCCCTTACGTGTACCGCAGCGTGGCCGAGCAGCCACAGAATGTGCAGGACCGGGAAATCGCCGGGTTGTTCGATCGCTGGAACAGCGCCTTGCAAACGGGCAACCCGCAGGCGGTGGTCAACCTCTACGCCGCCAACGCAGTGTTGCAACCCACGGTGTCCAACCTGGTGCGTAGCACCCCGGCACAGATCCAGGACTACTTCGAGCATTTCATGGCGTCCAAGCCCGTGGGCCAGATCAACTACCGCGAGATCCGCCACCTGAGCCCGGACGCGGCCATGGACAGCGGCGTCTACACCTTCACCCTGACCGGTGCCGACGGCAAGCAGCGCCAGGTGCAGGCGCGCTACACCTTCCTCTACGAGCGTCTCGACGGCCAGTGGAAGATCCTCAACCATCACTCTTCGGCCATGCCGCAAGCCCAGCCGCAGCTGCAAGCCAGCCACTGACACCTGCCTCCTAAGCGCGGCGCCGGGCTCAGGCCCGGCGCCGGTATCACTGCTCGCGGTAGCGCCCGGGGGTCATGCCGAACCAGCGCATGCAGGCCTTGTGAAAGCTGCTCTGATCGCGAAAGCCCAGCAGCGCGCCAATGTATTTGACGCTGCGCATGGAGTTGCGCAGAAAGCTGTGGGCCAGCATCAGCCGCGCCTCGTCCTGCAGCGCGGAAAAATGCACATCCTCATGGCCCAGGCGCCGTTGCAGGCTGCGGGTGCTGACCCCGACCATCTCGGCAATATGCGGCAGGTCGCTGGGCGCGCCCCGGGCCAGGCATTCGGACAGGGCCCGGCGCACTCGCGCCGTCATCGAACCGCTGAGCAGGGCGTTGAGCCGGCTGCGGGCGTATTCCATATGCAGCACGTCCAGGGCCGGGTCGGCGCTGGGCAGGGCGATGGCGCAGTCCTGGCTGCTGAAGGTCAGGCTGTTGTGCGCGGCATCGAACTGCAGGTTGTCCCCCAGCAACTGGCGCAGGGCGCGGGTGTCGGCCGGCTCCGGGTAGCTGAAGGCCGCCGCCAGGGGCCGCGGCTTGTGCTGGGGCAGCAGCCAGTGCAGCAGGCCCAGGGTTTGCGCGGCGCCGGCATCGATCACCGCGCGGGGCATCAGCGAGGGCTCGGCGGTGACATCGAAGGCCACCAGGCGCAAGGCCTGGGGCTTGCGCTCCAGGCACATGCAGAAGCCGTTGCTGAGCAGCGCGTGGTAGTCCACCAGGCGTTGCAGGGCTGCGCCCAGGGTCGCGCAGGACATCAGCGCATAACCTAACGCCTTGAGATTGGCCGGGTGGGCCTTATGGTAGGCCAGCAGCCCGAGGTCCGGATTGCCGGTGCGTCGGGTGGCCTCGCGCATCATTTGATAGACCAGTTCCAGCCTGACGCCCTTGGGGTTTTCATCAACGTCCTGGATGCTGCTGCCGAACGCCTGGAGCAGGGCGTCGACATTGGCGCCGCCCTCCTGCATGACATCGGCAAGCACCCGAAAACTGGCGCTGGTCATTCTGTGCATAGGTCTTCCTGAACTAGTGGCTAGATGATGTCGGTGAGGCCTGCGGCATGATTGCAATAAACCCAAGGCCACAGACGATTAAGCCAAGAGCGGGGTTTCCAAGGACAAGCGAAAGGTCTCCGGGAACACTTCCGCCGGGGTCGATCCAGGGTCGATCATGGTTGGGCAGGGCCCCCTTGGCGGGGCTGCCGTTGTCTTGTCTATGGATCTGTCATGCAAAGCATCAGGGACTTTTATCGCGAACTGGCCGAGGGCCGCCTGATGCTGGCGTTCCAACCGGTGGTGTGGCTGCCGGACAGTAGCCGGGTGCTCTACCACGAGGGTTTGCTGCGCCATGTGGATGCCTTGGGCGGCGCCGTCTACCCCCTCGCGCTGCTGGAAAAGCACCAGGTGATGCGTGAGCTGGACCGCAGCGTGGTGCTCTGCGTGATCGACTGCCTGCAGCGCGACGAGCGCCTGCGCCTGGGCTGCAATATCTCCGCCCAGAGCGCGATTCTCGACGCTTATTGGCGAGGCATCCTGGCGCTGTTGCGGGAGTGGCCGGGGGTGGCCGCGCGGCTGGTGATCGAGATCACCGAGAGCGCCACGCCGCCGAGCATCGAGGCCGCCAGCGAGTTCGTGCTGGGCCTGCGGGAACTGGGCTGCCGAGTGGCCATCGATGATTTTGGCGCGGGCCTGGGCACCCTGGAATTCATCCGCCAGACCCGGCCGGACATCGTCAAGATCGACAAGGGTTACATCCAGCGCGCCCGGGGCGAGTTCAACAGCGCCCAGACCCTCGGCCACCTGGTGCAACTGTGCAAGACCCTGGCGCCCTGCGTGATTATCGAGGGCGTGGAAACCGCCACCGACCAGAGCCTGGCCACCGCCTGTGGCGGCGAGTGGGGCCAGGGCTACTGGTTCGGCCGGCCGCAGGTGGATCGCCTGGGCCGGCCTTGTCGTTTGCAGCAGATGCCGGCCGAGCAGCGGCTGTCGAGCCAGGCCTAGGTCGCAGCCGGTCTGACCCAGGCAATCGCTGGCTGTCGTTCACTGCCGCTGCCCTCAGGTGGCCGGCGGCGGTTCCCTGTCGAGGGGGTACTCCGGCTTCGGTTCCAGGTCGCGCCGGGGTCGTTCCGGCTGGGCGGCGTCGTAGGGCAGCAACAGGGTATCCACCGCCGCATCCAGGGGCAGGCTGGCGACCAGCAGGATCGGGCACACCACCAATGCCCAGCAGCCACCGGTGACCATGCGCCCGTAGTCCACCCCGTAGCCGGTGAGTATCTGCGCGTTGGTCTTGGTGGCGCGGTAGTAACGATCGTCACGCCATTGCGGCATGTCGCTGCGGGCCATGTAGGTGCCGCAGCCGTTGAGCAGCAGGGCAGTGAGCAGTAGCCAGGTGATGAGGCGGATGATGGCGGTTCCAGGAACAGGGCAGCACAGGGTTGCAGGGGTTGATCCAGCGGCCGCTATTGGGCGGCGGGCGCGGGTGCCTCGCTGCCCAGGGGCGTGCCCACTAAGGGCGGGCCCATATCCTCGGGCGGATGCTTCATGTCCACATGCAGATTGCGCTTGGGCCGCTCCGGCTGGAAGGCGTCGTAGGGCAGCAGCAGGGTATCGGCCGCGGCATCCAGGGGTAGGCTGGCGACCATCAGGATCGGGCAGATCACCGTGACCCAGCAGCCGCCGGTGATCATCCGGGCATAACCCATGTCGTAGCCGGTGAGCACCTGGGCGTTGGTCTTGACGCTGCGGTAATAGCGGTCGTCGCGAAAATCCAGGGCGTCGCCGCGGGTCATGTAGGTGCCGCAGCCGGAGAGCAGCAGGGTATTGAGCAGGAGCAGCCGAGTGATGATTCGGATGATGGGCATTCCATAGAAAACGGGAAGAGTCGACACCGAGCGGCGTCTTAGTCGTTGATGGCGTCGTAGGGCAGCAGCGCGGTGTCGGCCACCACATCCACCGGCAGGCTGGCGATGGCCACCACCGGGCAGACGATGCTGATCCAGCAGAACACCGTGGCGTAGCCTTCGTAACCGCTGGAACCACGCATGGTTAGCAGTTCGATATTGGCCTGGGTGCCTTTGTAGTAGTCGTAGTGGGCGTGGGAGTTAGGTGTACGGGCGATCAGCGTGCCGCAACCGGACAAGCCCAGCAGGGACAGCAGCAATACAGCGGGAAGGGCTTTGATAACGGCATTCCTTGGCCAGGTTTTTCCGCGCGCATGGTCGCAGAAGGTCGCGGGGGACGCTAGATTGGCCGGGAAAAATAATCGGGGACTGATCGATGACCGCTCGCACCACCGCAGCACTCTTTGCCGAGGCGCCTTTAAGCTGGGGCCTGCGTGGCGACCCCTATCTGTGGCAGGCCATGGCCGAATACCTTGCCGCCAGCCCCTGGCCGCAGTCGGTCGAGCAGCTCGATGAACTGATCGCCCAGGCGTTCGAGCAACTGACCGGCCGGCCCCTGGGCACCCAGGAGCATTTTGGCGTCGCCGCCTTTGCCCATGGCGGCATGTCCAGCGGTGGCATTGCCCCTGGCTTCTGGCGTGAGCGTGCATTGCCCTTGCTGCGCGAGCGCTGGGCTGCGGGCTGATCAGGGGACGTTGGGGATCAGCGCCAGCAGGTCGGTGCTGCCGATATCCACCCCGGCCTGGCTCAGTAAAGTGCTGGCCTGGCCGCGATGGTGGGTCTGGTGATTGAAGAAATGCACCAGCAAGGCAAACAGGTTGCGCTCGGCGGCCACGCCCTGGGTGTTGTGGTAGGGCAGGCTGCTGTCCAGCTCGGCCGCGCTCAGGGACTGGCTGAAATCCAGGATCAACTGGTCGAGCCACTGGCGCTGTTGCCAGAGCTGGCGGATGTCGGGGTAGAGCAGGGTCTTGAGATCCTGCGGGTTGGCCACCTGTTGCAGCGGCGCCAGGGCCGGGTGCTGGCTCGGGTGCTGGGCGAAGCGTTTGAGCCACAGGGTGTCGCCCACCAGCAAGTGGTTGAGGGTGCCGAGGATCGAGCCGAAAAACGCCTGCCGCTCCAGGGCGACCTGCGCATCGGGCAGGGTCATGGCGGCCTGGTACAACTTGGCGTTCATCCACTGGTTGTAGTGCGCCAGCAGGCACAGGTGCTCGTTGCGGTTCATGGCGGTTCCCGGTGTTTTTCCAAGGGGGCTCGATCAGGCAGGCAACAGCTTGGCAAGGCTGGCCGGCTGCGCGCAAGGGCAATTGCCGAGGGCTTTCGAGCCATTAAAAAAACCGCCCCTTTGGCCCCGATAACATCGTTTCTCGGGGCTTGGGCTTTTCTCTATATTGGCCGCCAGACCCAGCGCGGCAACAGGCCGCGCACCCTTTATGGTGAGCCGTCGCAATGAACAAGAAAGCTGAAACCGCAGGCCTGGAAAATCCCGGTATCGCCACGCGAGTGGTCTGGGGCGCCGAGCAGGTGCGTCACCCTTACAACGCTACGCAAACCCCGATCGTCGCCAGCGCCGCCTATGGCTACGACGATATCGACCAGTGGTACGACGTGGCCCTGGGCAAGGCCCCGGGCTTTATCTACAGCCGCATGAGCAACCCCACGGTGGAAACCCTGGAAGCCAAGCTCTGCAGCCTGGAAAACGCCGAAGCCGCGGTGGCCTTCAGCAGCGGCATGGCGGCCATCAGCGGTGTGCTCTACAGCTTCTTGCGCCATGGCCAGCGGGTGGTGTCGACCAAGGACAGCTACGGCGGCACCAACAAGATCTTCGAGGAATTCCTGCCGCGCATGGGCGTGGCCGTGACCCTCTGCGAAACCTTCGACCAGCAGCAGATCGAGGCCGAGATCGCCCAGGGCTGCGACCTGCTGTACCTGGAAACCCCAACCAACCCGACGCTGAAGATTGTCGATATTCAGCGCTTGGTGACGGCGGCGAAAAAGGTCGGCGCCCTGGTGGTGGCGGACAATACCTTCGCCACGCCGCTGAACCAGAATCCCCTGGCCCTGGGGGTGGACGTGGTGATCCACAGCGCCACCAAGTTTCTCAGCGGCCATGGCGATGTGCTCGGCGGCCTGGCCTGCGGCAGCGCAGCCTTGATGAACCAGGTGCGGCACTACCGGGAAATCAACGGCGCCAGCCTCGATCCGTTTTCCGCTTACCTGATCATCCGCGGGATCAAGACCCTGGCCCTGCGCATGCGCCAACAGCAGCACAGCGCCGCGCAGCTGGCGCAGTTCCTGCTCAGCGAGCCGCTGGTGGAAGCGGTGAACTACCCGGGCCTGCCCGGGCATCCGAACCATGCCGTGGCCTGTGCGCAGATGCGCGGGTTCGGCGCCATCGTCAGCTTTGTGCTGGTGGGCGGCATGGACAGCGTCAAGGTGCTGCTGCCGCGCCTGCGCTACGCCCACTGCGCCGGCAACCTGGGGGCGGTGGAAACCATCTACGGCCCGGCGCGCACCACCAGCCATGTGGAAAACACCCTGGAGGAGCGTCAGGCCCTGGGCATCTCCGAAGGCCTGGTGCGGGTGTCGGTGGGCATCGAAGACACCGATGACCTGCTGGCCGACCTGCAACAGGCCTTCGCCTGGCTGCGCCAATCCCTCAAACATGATGCGGCGCCTGGCGCCGTCCCTTCCCTGGATACTCGGGCCGAGGTCGCCCACTGAAAGAGCGCGCAACACCCCCACAGCAAGGCAGCCAGTGGGGGCTTCATGAAGAGGAATAACAATAAAAACCTGGTGGCATCCGATTTGTTTTCTGCCCATTTCCACAGTCGCAGAAATTGAGACTTGCCCTGACAACTTTCATGAGAACCATCATGTCCCTACAAGAACAACAGACCGACTCGCACAGCGGTTTCAAGCAGGAAATGCACACCCGCCACATCGTCATGCTGGCCCTTGGCGGGGTGATCGGCACGGGGCTGTTCCTCACCTCCGGCTACACGGTGAACCAGGCCGGCCCGCTGGGCGCGGTGATCGCCTACATCATCGGCGCGCTGATGGTGTACATGGTGATGATGTGCCTGGGGGAGCTGGCGGTGCAGATGCCCGAGACCGGCTCCTTCAGCACCTACGCCACGCGCTTTCTCGGCCCCGGCACCGGCTACACCGTGGCCTGGCTGTATTGGCTGACCTGGACCGTGGCCATCGGCTCGGAATTCACCGCCGCCGGTATCCTCATGGCTCGCTGGTTCCCCGACACCCCGGTATGGATCTGGAGCGCGCTGTTCGCCGTGGTGGTGTTCCTGTCCAACGTGGTCTCGGTGCGGCTGTTCGCCGAAACCGAGTTCTGGCTGTCGCTGGTCAAGGTGATCACCGTGCTGGTGTTCCTGGTGGTGGGCGGCGGGGCGATTCTCGGCCTGCTGCATATCGACCAGGCCCACAGCATCGGCCTGAGCAATTTCACCCGCGAGGGGCTGTTTCCCACCGGTTTCATGCCCATCGCCATGACCTTGCTGGCGGTGTCCTTCGCCTTCTCCGGCACCGAGCTGATCGGCATTGCCGCCGGTGAAACCCGCGACCCGCAGCGCAACGTGCCGCGGGCGATCCGCACCACGGTGCTGCGCCTGGCGATCTTCTTCGTCGGCACCATCTTCGTCCTCGCCACCCTGTTGCCCCGGGAACAGGCGGGGCTGGTGGAAAGCCCGTTCGTCACGGTGTTCACCTACATCGGCATTCCCTACTCGGCGGACATCATGAACTTCGTGATCATCAGCGCCTTGCTCTCGGCCGCCAACTCCGGGCTCTATGCCGCCTCGCGGATGCTCTGGACCTTGAGCGACCAGGGCCACTTGCCCAAGCAATTCTCGGCCCTGACCCGCATGGGCACGCCGCTCAACGCGATTATCGTGAGCATGGCCGGTGGCGCGGCGTCCTTGCTCAGCAGCGTGTTCGCCCCGGACACCATCTACCTGGCCCTGGTGTCGATCTCCGGCCTGGCGGTGGTGGTGGTGTGGATGAGCATCGCCGCCAGCCAGATCGCCTTCCGCCGGCACTATGTGGCCAACGGCGGAGACGTGAACCAGCTGAAGTTCCGTGTTCGCGGTTATCCCTGGGTGCCCCTGGGGGCGCTGTTCTGCTGCGCCCTGGCCTGCGTCGGCATCGGCTTCGATCCGGAGCAGCGGGTGGCCCTGTACTTCGGCGTGCCCTTCATCGCCTGGTGCTACTTCGTGTATTACATTACCCGCAGCAGCCGTCAGCGGCGCCTGGCCCTGGCACCTCTGGCACGGCCGTCCGATGCCGTGCAGGGCTGACGGGCGCGCCCGGCGCCCAGGGTGTCCAAGAGAACCAGGCGATGAAGCAGAAAAGCTTGCCCCCGCTGAACTGGTTGCGTGCCTTCGAGGTGTCGGCCCGCTGCCTGAATTTCACCCACGCCGCCGAGGCGCTGTGCCTCACCCAGGGCGCGGTGAGCCAGCAGATTCGCCAGCTGGAAAGCCACCTCGGGGTGGCGCTGTTCAAGCGCCTGCCCCGGGGCCTGGACCTGACCGAGGAGGGCCGCTCCTACCTGCCGGTGGTGCAAGACGCCATCACCCGGCTGGCGGTGGGCACCAACGAGATCTTCGGCCAGCACCAGCACCGGCCGATCAAGGTGCGTGGCAGCCTGGCGTTCTTCGTCCACTGGCTGGCGCCCAAGCTGGCGGATTTCCAGCAGCGCCACCCGCAGGTGGATATCCGCTACATCAGCAATATCTGGGTCAAGGAGCTGGATGGCGAGGACGACCTGGAAATCCGCTGGGGCCAGGGCCACTGGCCGGGGCTGGTGGCCCAGCGCCTGACCTGGGACACGCTGTTTCCGGTCTGCGCCCCCAGCTTGCTGGCGCGCCTGCCGTTGCAGGTGGCGGACGACCTGGCGCGCCATCAGTTGCTGCATGTGCTGGGCTACGAGGAAGGCTGGGGCTACTGGTTGCAGCGTGCCGGCGCGCTGCAGGTGGATGCTTCCCGCGGCCTGCAATTCGACACCCTGATCTCCACCCTGCGCCTGGCCGAGCTGGGGCAGGGCGTGGCCCTGGCGCGCTCCTCGATGGTGGCCGACATGCTCGCCGACGGGCGCTTGCTGGAGCCTTTCCAGCAGCGCATCGAGGCCAGCGAATCCTTCTACCTGGTGCGCGGCGCCGACGCCGAGCCCCATCCCGATGCGCAAGAGTTCTCCACTTGGCTGGTGGAGCAGGCCCATCGCCACAAATGACTGGCCGGAGCCAAGCATGCGTTATGTAAGTACCCGCAGTGCCACCGAAACGGTGGATTTCGCAACCGTGGTGTTGTCCGGCGTGGCGGCTGATGGCGGGCTCTATGTGCCCGTGGAGCTGCCGTGCTTCAGCCCCCAGGAAATTGCCCATTGGTCGACCCTGGATTACCCCGAGCTGGCCTTCCGGGTGCTCAGTCCGTTTGTGGGCGAGTGCCTGCCCGAGGCGGATTTCAAGGCCCTGCTCAAGCGCGCCTACAGCGGTTTCAGCCATCGTGCGGTGGCGCCGCTGCGGCAGATCGATCGCAACGAATGGCTGCTGGAGCTGTTTCACGGGCCCACGGGTTCGGCCAAGGATTTTGCCGCGCGCCTGCAAGCGCAGTTGGTGGGCTATTTCCTCGAACGCCGGCAGCGCCGCGGGGTGCTGGTAGGGGCGACCAATGGCGACACCGGGCTGGCGGCCATCGAGGCCTTCAAGGGCTGCCCGCACACTCAGCTGCTGGTGGTCTACCCGCAGCACGGCGTGCCCGAGCAGCAGGGGCAGCAGTTGCTGGCGGCGGATTACCCGGGCCTGTGGCGCTTTGCCGTGGCCGGCAGTTTCGATGACTGCCAGACCCTGGTCACCCGGCTGCTGCGGGACTGGCCGTTGGCCGAGCGCGAGGTGATCGGGTTCAACTCCAGCAACTGGGTCGGGGTGATGGCCCAGCTGGTGCTGTATTTCCATGCCGTGCTGCAACTGGGGGGCGGGCAAAGGCCGATCGGCTTCAGTGTGCCGGCGGCCAGTTTTGCCGAGGTGTATGCCGGTTATATCGTGCAGAAGATGGGCCTGCCGATTACCCAGATGATTGTCGCCACCAACCGCAACGACGCGCTGCACCAGTTGTTCCTGAAGAATCAGTACTGCCGCGCCCAGGCCAGCCAGAGCCTGTCGCCGGCCATGGACCTGTCGCTGTTCGCCAACCTCGAGCGCTTTGTCTGGGAGCTCTATGGCCATGACGCGCACGGGGTGGCGGCCTTGATGCAGCGCTTCGAAGACAGCGGCGAGATGAGCCTGGGCAACGAGTTCTGGCTGCAGGCGCGGATGATCATCGACTCCTATGCGGTGAGCGATGAGGAAACCGGTCGGGAAATCGTCAGCCTGTATCGCGATACCGGCTCTGTCATCGACCCGCATGCCGCCACCGGGGTGCTGGCGGCGCGCCTGTACCGCCGCAGCCTGGTGGCGCCGATGGTCACCCTGGGGGAAATCGCCCCGGCCAAGTCGGTGCGCCTGTTGCAGTCGCTGGGCATACCCGGGTTGGCGGTCGAGCCTGTGGCGCCACCGTCAATGCACCAGTGGCAGACCCTGGCCGCGGATGATTGCGCCGCGCTGCGGCACTGCCTGATGGCCCTCTGATGAGCGTTGCTTGGGAGGCTGCATGAAGCGGATTCTGGACCCGCTGGACGAGCGCATTATCGCCGAACTGACCCTCAACGCCCGGGCCGCCCATGCGGAGCTGGCGGCCAAGGTCAACCTGTCGCGCAATGCCGTGCGCCAGCGCATCGAGCGCCTGGAGCGCGATGGTGCGATCCAGGGCTACACCATTCGTGCCGGCCAGGGGCGCGGGCCGGACACGCGGATCAACGCGCTGATTTTCGTCTACCGCTACGACCGCATGCGCGGCGCCGAAGTGTTGCAGGCGCTGCGGCAGATGCCGGAGATCGTCCAGTGCGAAGTGCTCAGCGGTGAATTCGATGTGCTGGTGCGGGTCAGCGCGGCGACACCAGAGCGGGTGCACCGGGTGTGGAACGAGATTGCCGCCTTGCCCGGGGTGGAAAACACCGTGACGTCCTTTGTTCTGTCCGCGGTGATGTAGCGGCCTTGCCCGGGGTGAAGAAGCCAACTGTCGTTGGCTTTTTTTATGCCCGTTCAGCTGGCTCCAGGGCTGGTCAAAATGCTCAAGAAATACAGCAAAACGGCCTATTTCACTGCCCGGGCCCGGCCCCTAACCTTGTGTCCATCAGCTTCTCAACCCGAATGGAACACAATAAAAATGACTGAATACAAGATCGCCCTGGTGGGCTTTGGCGGGGTCAATCGGGCCCTGGCGCAACTGATTGCCGAGCGCAATCAGGCGTGGAAAAAACAGCTGGGCTTCAGCCTGAAAATCGTCGGTGTCAGCGACCTGTTCCTCGGCTCCATCATTGCTCCCCAAGGC
The DNA here is from genome assembly GCF_049887815.1 of Pseudomonas sp. NFXW11. Classification (NCBI taxonomy): domain Bacteria; kingdom Pseudomonadati; phylum Pseudomonadota; class Gammaproteobacteria; order Pseudomonadales; family Pseudomonadaceae; genus Pseudomonas; species Pseudomonas sp. NFXW11. The sequence goes on from NZ_JAGEKI010000022.1 coordinate 108,207, forward strand.
CTGGATGCCGGCCTGTTGAGCCGGTTACCCGCAAGCAAGGGCGCCCTGGCGCAACTGCCTGGCGGCCAGGTGGAAGCGCTCAACGAGCAGGTGATCAAGGAGGCTGGCGCCGACATCATCGCCGAGGCCACCTTCACCAACCCGGTGGACGGCGAGCCAGCCACCAGCTTCTGCCGCTGGGCCCTGGAGCAGGGCAAGCACGTGGTGACCACCAACAAGGGCCCGATCGCCCTGCACGGCGCCGAGCTCAAGGCCCTGGCCCAGGGCAACCAGGTGGCCTTCGAATACGAAGGCGCGGTGATGAGCGGCACCCCGGTGATCCGCCTGGCCAAGCAATCCCTGGCCGGCAGCGAATTGCTGGGCTTCGAGGGCATTCTCAATGGCACGTCGAACTTTGTCCTGAGCCGCATGGAAGGGGGCCTGGGCTTTGCCGAAGCGGTGGCCGAGGCCCAGGCCCTGGGTTATGCCGAGGCCGATCCGACAGCGGATGTCGAGGGTTTCGATGTGCGCCTGAAGGTGGTGATCCTGGCTAACGAGCTGCTCGGTGCCCAATTGCAGGTCAGCGATGTCAGCTGCCGCGGCATCTCCGGCCTGACCGCCCAGGACCTGCAGCAGGCCCGGGCCGACGGTGCGTGCTGGAAGCTGATCGGCGCGGCCCGGCGCTTGCCCGACGGCTCGCTGCAGGCCAGTGTCGAACCGCGGCTGCTGCCCCTGGAACACCCACTGGCGGGGATTGGTGGGGCGGTCAATGCCGTGTCGTTCAACACCGGCCTGCTGGGCGCGGTCACGGTTTCCGGGCCGGGGGCCGGGCGCATCGAGACGGCCTTTGCCTTGCTCTCGGACATCATCCATATCCATCAATCGCGCCTCAGCCGCTAGGAGCCTGCCCATGAATTCGCCATGCCTGGCGCTGGTCGCCGAACCCCTTGAAGTACGCAGCCCCTTCGATGGCCGGCTGCTGGGTACGGTGCCCTGCACCGATGCCAGCGCCGTGCCGCAACTGTTGCAGCAGGCCCGGGAGGGCGTACGGGCCTGCGCCGCGCTGCCGCGCTATCGGCGGGCGCAGATCCTGGAACGGGCGGCCTTGAATATCGAGCGTGATGCCGAGCACTTCGCCCGGCTGATCGTCGACGAGGCCGGCAAGACCCTCAAGCAGGCGCAGAAGGAGGTCAAGCGCTGCGTCAACACCCTCAAGCTGTCGGCCGAGGAAGCCCGACGCAATGCCGGGGAAGTGCTGCCCTTCGATGCCTACGAAGGTTCGGAAAACCGCCAGGGCTGGTTCTCCCGGGAGCCCCTGGGGCTGATCCTGGCCATCACCCCCTACAACGACCCGCTGAACCTGGTGGCGCACAAGCTGGGCCCGGCGCTTGCCGGTGGCAACGGGGTGCTGCTCAAGCCCTCGGAGCTGACGCCACTCTCGGCCATCAAGCTGGTGCAGTACCTGCGTGAGGCCGGGTTGCCGGAATCGGTGGTGACCCTGGCCATCGGCGGCGCCGAGCTGGGCCAGGCGCTGGTGGCGGCGCGCGAGGTGCGGATGATTTCCTTCACCGGCGGCTTTGTCACGGGTGAGCGCATCGCCCGCAACGCTGGGCTGAAGAAGCTGGCCATGGACCTGGGCGGCAATGCCCCGGTGATAGTGCTGGCCGACTGCGATCTGCCGGCCACGGTGCAGAGCTGCGTGTCGGGGGCCTTCTGGGCGGCCGGGCAGAATTGCATCGGCACCCAGCGGCTGCTGGTCCAGGCCTCTGTGTATGAGGCGTTTCGCCAGGCCTTTGTCGAGCTGGCCCAGGCCCAGGTCTGTGGCGACCCGCTGGACGACGCCACCGATATCGGGCCGATGATCAGCCTGCAGGCGGCGCAGAATGCCCAGCAGGTGGTCGAGCAGGCCCTGCAGCAGGGCGCGCGGTTGCTTTGCGGGCATCAGCGCCAGGGTTCCTGCTACTCCGCCACGGTGCTGGAGCATGTCGACCACGGCAGCCGCCTGTGGCAGGACGAGGTGTTCGCTCCGGTGGTGGTGTTGCAGCCGTTCAGCGACCTGGACGAAGCCATCGCCTTGGCCAACCAGCCCGAGTACAGCCTGCACGCCGGGATTTTCACCAACGACCTGGGCCAGGCCCTGGACGCCGCGCGGCGCATCGAGGCGGGTGGGGTGATGATCAACGATTCCTCCGACTACCGTTTCGATGCCATGCCTTTCGGTGGCTTCAAGTACGGCAGCCTGGGCCGCGAAGGCGTGCGTTTCGCCTATGAGGAAATGACCCAGCCCAAGGTGGTGTGCCTGAACCGCCTGGGTTGAGGTGGGCGCGGCAATACGACAGGTCGTCGGGCACCGGGCAGGTTTGGTCACCTGCCCGGTGTTTTTTTCTTGGCATCAGGCAGCGGCCCATCGGCAGCGCCGAGGGCGGTGGTAGAGTTCGCCCCTTGAGAATGAGCGACGCGGGTAGTGGGGCGATGATCAAGCGGTACTGGCAACAAGGACGTGGGCTGTGGCGGGTGTTGTTTATCGGGCTGCTGTTGCCGCTGCTGGCGCTGGCCGAGCCGGCGCCCACTGAAGCCCTGAAACTGACCCTGGACCGGCGGGTGATCGACCTGAGCGGCACCCTGGATGCCGCTACGCAACAGCGCATGGAGCACAAACTGGCGGCCCTGGAGCAGCGGCGCGGGGCGCAGATCGCGGTGATGCTGGTGCCCAACCTGGGCCAGCAGAGCATCGAGGCGCTGGGCAACCAACTGTTTCGCGCCTGGAAACTGGGGCGCAAAGGGGTCGACGACGGCGTCCTGCTGCTGGTGGCAAAGAACGACCGGCAGATGCGCATCGAGGTGGGCTATGGCCTGGAACCGGTGATCACCGACCTGCTGGCCGGGCAGATCATCGCCCAGGACCTGGCCCCGGCCTTTCGCCAGGGGGATTTTGCCGGGGGCATCGATAGTGCCCTGGATCACCTGATTGTGCTGGTGGAGGGTGGTGAGCTGCCGGCGCTGTCGCCGGAGCAGGCAGCGGAAAGGCTGTCGGTGCCGCCCGAAGCCTGGGCCTTGCTGCTGGCCTTTGTCTGCGGCTCGGTGGCGGGGGTGATGCTGGCTGCCGGCTGGGCCTGGCGCCGGGTGCTGTTCGGGGTGCTGCTGTTGACGGTGCTGCTGGTGGCGGTGGTGGGTGGCCGTGAATGGGCGGTTCAACTGTTGCTGGTGCCGCTGTGCATGCTGGTGGGCGGTGCCTTGTTTGCCGGGCTGTGGCAGGCGCGCCCGGTGTTCTATGGGGTGCTGGGGCTGCTGCTGTACAGCGCGCTGCTGGGCCTGATCAGCCAGTACCTGGGCGCCTCGACCTTCCTCTACGGCCTGCTCTGGCCCGCGGGCGTGCTGCTGGTGATCGGCGGGCACTGGTTGTTGTATCGCATGCTGCGCAGTCGCTGGCGCCAGAGCCCCAGGGGCTTCTTCTGGCGCCTGGCGATACTGCTGGTGGTGACCCTGCTGCTGGGCGGGTTGTCTGGCGCCTGGACAGAGCTGGCGCATGGGTGGCGGGTGCTGCCGTTCGCCTATTGCCTGAGCTTCGTGCTGTTTGCCAATGGCGCGAGATGGCGCTGGTCCAGCGCGGGCGGCAGTGGCAGTGGTGGTTCCAGTTCCGGCGGCGGCTTTTCCGGCGGCGGTGGTTCCAGTGGCGGCGGTGGGGCTTCGGGGAGCTGGTGAGGCTGCCTGGAGTTTAAGACCTGTCTGATCGACGCCCGGGCGGGCAGGGCGATAGATTTTCGCCAGTTCGTCCGGCCTTACTGTGTTGAGTGACTGCTCTGGCTAACGGTGCGTTGGGTCGGACGAACTTCCTCCTGTAGAGCCCGCGCCGATTCTGGCGCGGGCTTTTTTATCCGCTACTGCCTTCCTCCGTGCGCCCTGCCTTGATGTACGCCGCCCGGTAATGCGAGTTGATAACTCTTCTCATTGGTAAATGGGATATGTTATTACATTGTTTTTAGCCAAGGAGTCATTGCCATGAAAGTCCTCTCATCCCTCAAGGAAGCCAAGAACCGCCACCGTGACTGCCAGATCGTCAAACGTCGCGGGCGAATCTATGTGATCTGCAAGTCCAATCCACGCTTCAAGGCGCGCCAGGGCGGGGCGAAGAATCGCAAGGGGTAAATGCCAGGCAGCCGGAAGCGTGCGGCTGAGCTTTTCGCCGCCCGCTTTTGGCCCGGTTCAGGCACAGCGCAATGGTTGGTGTCAGTCGTGCAGCAGGCTTGAGCCGTATTGGTTGAAGCTGCTGCCCAGAGCGCTATTGCCATTGACGTTGAGCTTGGTCATGCCGCCACCGAGGCGGCAGTTGTCCGAGTAGCAAGAGTGGGTGGTGGTGGCGGAGCAGGCGCTCAGCAGAACGGTACAGCCCAGCAGCAGTACCTTGAGGCAGTTCAACGTCATTTGCAGAATCTCCAGACCAGGGCCAGGGGGCATCACGAGGTGAGGCTTCAGCTTACGCTGTCATATATTGATACATATTAAAAGCCAGGCAGCGGTAACAAAATAATCATTGCCCGTTACCGATGCTCATTGCTTGAGTCGAGCCATCAAGGGGGCAAGGCTCGGGCGTTTGTCCTGCCATTCTTCCCGGGTGATCCCCAGCAGCACCACGTCGATGCGGTTGCCGTCCTTGAGGATGTTCTGGCGGCGGATGCCCTCTACTTCAAAGCCGAATTTTTGATGCATGCGGATCACCCCAGGGTTGGTTTGCAGCACCTCGCAATTGAGCTTTTCCAGGCCGGCCTGGTTGAAGGCGTAGTCCAGCATCCAGAACTCCAGAAGGCTGCCCAGGCCTTTGCCCTGAACCTTGCTGTCCAGATAGAAAGCCCAATCGGCGGTTTTCTGCCGGTTATTGATGGCGTTCAGAGAGGCGATACCCAGGGCCTGGCCTTGATCCAGTGCGACGAAGACCTGCTGGCGAGGATTGTTCGGCAATGAGCCCAGCCAGTTTGCATGTTCCTGCTCGCTGATTTTATGGGAGGTGTACATGTACCTTCGAACATCTTCCTGATTACGCAGGGTGCGAATGTGAGCCTGGATGGTGGAGTCGGTCTCGAGTAGAGGGATAAATTGCATCCTGGTGTCCTTATAGGATGTATGGGTATTGATGGCGCATGATGGCATATCCATGGCTTCGACGTGGATTTGTCTCCCGCAGCCAGACTCGGTAGAAAGGCTCCATGCATTCAGAAAACAGATACCCCCATGAGTAATATCGACAAACCCAATAGCCGCCTGTTCGACCTCGACCTGTTGCGAGCCATTGTCACGGTGGCCGATTGCGGCAGTTTCACCACCGCTGCGGCGCGCCTGCATTCCACCCAGTCCACGGTCAGCCAGAAGGTCCGGCGCCTGGAGGAGATGGCCGGGCACCGCCTGCTCGAACGCGGTAACCGTGATGTGCTGCCCACCGCTGCCGGCGAGACCCTGCTGGGCTATGCCCGGCGCTTGCTGGCGTTGAACGACGAGATGCTTGAGGCGCTGTCCGGTGCCACGGTGGCGTTGACGGTGCGCATCGGTGTGCCGGACGACTTCGCCGCGGGCCGCACCACCGAGCAACTGGCCGCCTTCAACCGGCGTTACCCCGAGGTCAAGCTGGAGGTCACCAGCGGCATGAGCCGCGACCTGAGCGCCAGCTATGACCGTGGCGAGCTCGACCTGGTGCTGCTCAAACAGCGGCAGAACAGCCGTGAGGCCCTGGCCTGCTGGCCGGAGAAAACCCGCTGGGTGGACAGCGCGAACCACCCTTGCATCGACCTCGATCCGCTGCCGATCGTCACCTTCCCGGCCCGGGGGGTCTATCGCGATGAAATGATCAATGCTCTGGAAACCATAGGCCGGCGCTGGCATATCAGCTTCACCAGTTCCAGCCTCAGCGGCTTGCAGTCGGCCATCGCCGATGGCATGGGCATCGGCCTGTTGCCGCTGCGGGCGGTGACCGCGGGGCACCAGGTGCTGCCCAGAAGCACCGGGTTGCCCTCGGTGGATGTGTTCGAGGTGGCGCTGTTGCACCGCCCGGCGGCCGACCCCATGGTCAAGGAGCTGGCCCGGGTATTGTCACGGGTGCTGGCCCAGGACACTCGGCGTTGAGTCTGTCTGATATTCGATAAATGAATATGCCGGATTTCAGTATTTAATTTGTGCATGATGGCAGCGCTGGATATCGTGGTGCCCAACAGCGCTCGACGTGCGTGCCATGGCGCGTTGAGCCGCCGCTTTGTTCACCCGCCAGGGGCTCCTGCGCGGGGCAGCAAAACAACAATGAGGAGAGACTCCATGTCCACAACCAAGTATTACGCGCCCCACGGCGGACACCCGGCCCAGACCGAGATGCTCACCGACCGCGCGATGTTCACCGAAGCCTACGCGGTGATTCCCAAGGGCGTGATGCGCGATATCGTCACCAGCCACCTGCCGCATTGGGACAACATGCGCATGTGGGTCATCGCCCGTCCGCTGTCGGGTTTTGCCGAGACCTTCTCCCAGTACATCGTCGAAGTCGGCGCCAATGGCGGCAGCGACAAGCCCGAGCAGGACCCGAATGCCGAAGCGGTGCTGTTTGTCGTCGAAGGTGAAGTGCAACTGACCCTGCAAGGCCAGGAGCACACCCTCAAGCCCGGCGGCTATGCCTTCATTCCCCCGGCAGCCGACTGGAAGCTGCGCAACACCAGCGGCACCGAGGCGCGTTTCCACTGGATTCGCAAGCACTACCAGAAGGTCGATGGTGTGCCTTACCCGGAAGCCTTCGTCACCAACGAGCAGGACATCGAGCCGCGGGTGATGCCCGATACCGAGGGCCGTTGGAGCACCACGCGCTTTGTCGACATGAGCGACATGCGCCATGACATGCACGTCAATATCGTCAACTTCGAGCCGGGCGGCGTGATTCCCTTCGCCGAGACCCACGTCATGGAGCACGGCCTCTATGTGCTGGAAGGCAAGGCGGTGTATCGCCTGAACCAGGACTGGGTCGAGGTCGAGGCCGGCGACTTCATGTGGCTGCGCGCCTTCTGCCCGCAGGCCTGCTACTCCGGCGGCCCGGGTCGCTTCCGCTACCTGCTGTACAAGGATGTGAATCGGCAGATGCGCCTGACCCTGAACGCCCCACATTGAGTGGCGGGCCGGCAGGGCAGTGCTAGTGCTGACCTGCCTGGCGACGGGTTGCAACATAACCGGCGAGCGATCGCCGGTTTTTTTTGCCCGGCGATTGGCTCCGCAGCGGCGTTGTCGAAAAATCGTTATTGTGTGACGCGGCTGCTCAGCCAGCCGAGGGAAGGCGATATTCAACTGAAGGAAATCGGTGACGCATGACAGATCTGATTGATGTGCAATCCATAGTTGCGGCGGCGCAGCGCATCGCCGGGGCGGTGCTCCGTACCCCGAGCGTTGCCAGCCCGGTGTTGGCGGAACGGGTGCAACGGCCGGTGTTTCTCAAGCTGGAGAACCTGCAAGTCGGTGGTTCATTCAAGGCCCGTGGCGTGCTCAACAAGTTTTCGATGCTCAAGGATGATCTGCCGGGTGCCAGGTTCGTTGCGGTCAGCGGTGGTAATTTTGGTATTGCCGTCGCCGAGGCGGCCAAGCGCTTTGGCGCCGAGGTGACGCTGATAGTGCCGCAAAGCGCGCCGTCTTCATCGGTGCAGAGAATGCGTGGCGCAGGCGCCACGGTGCTGGTGGAAGACGATGTCTACTCGGCATTCGCCCGGGCCAAGGCCCTGGAGGCCGAGGGTTACCGGGTGCTCGACGATTGCGCCGATACGTTGATTGCCGAGGGCCATGGCACCCTGGCCCTGGAGTTCATCGCCGATTGCCCGACGCTCACCGATGTTTTCGTTGCCGTCGGCGGCGGCGCGATGCTGGCTGGAGTGGCCACGGCGCTGAAAGCCGTCAAGCCGGATATCCGCATCTGGGGCGTGGAGACCCATGGCGCCAGTTCCATGTCCCAGGCGTTGCAGGCGGGCCGGCCAGTGGAGGCACAGATCAGTTCGGTGATCTCGACCCTGGGCGTGCCGATGATCCACCCGCTGATGCTGGGCCATGCGCAACAGTATGTGCAGGGCATGCTGCTGGTGTCCGACCAGGAGGCGATCCAGGGCATGCGCGCCCTGGGGGAAGACGCAGGGCTGTGGGTCGAGCTGGCGTCCGGCACGCTGCTGCCGGCGTTGCTGGCCCACGCATCGAAGCTACCCGAGGAAGCGGTGGTGGGGCTGGTGGTCTGTGGTGGCAACCTGTCTGCGGAGGATATGGGCCGCTGTCTGGAGCAGGTGCGGCACTGAGGGTTGCGACCCTGGCCGATCCTCGCACTTCGCACTGATCGAGCAGGCCCGACGTTAACCGGGCCTGCCAGCTGCGTCAGCTCAAGGGCATTGGCAGGTGGATGGGCCGAACACCGGGCCGCTGCATGGGTCCTTGGATGGGCCGAATACCGGGCACGAGGCCTGGGCCGTCAGGGAGAAACCGCACAGCAGCACTGCAGCCAATAGCATTTTCTTCATTTGCAACCTCCTGGTTATGAGTCGAACGATCCATGTCCCCCGGTCGAGGGTACAGGCTGCATCATGGGCATACGCAGACCGTAGGCCCGAGTACCGGACCTGCGCAGGGGTCGACCCCTGGGCCCAGTACCGCGCAATCCGCCTGCGCGGTCAGCGAGAACATCCACAGCAGCACTGAAGCGGCGAGCATTTTCCTTTTCATATGACCTCCTTGGTTTCGGTTGGCTATGACAGTCCGTGTCGTTCCTTGTATGCAGGCAGAGGCTGCCAGCGCGGGCCGACACAGGCCCAGGGCAAGTCGCATGCCGCAGGGCGTGAACAGCAAAGACCATTGCTGGTGATTGCGCCAGTGTGGTGGATTGTCGCGCCTGATCAGGCATCAATAATTCAAGTGTTTCGCTGAGGTTCTGCGCAAGGAGGTCGAGCAGAGCCTGGACTGCAAAAAGTCCCCGATGGATTCTGACCGCTCACAGACAGAGGGTGCCTACCAGCCGCCGGGGAACCACAGGCGGGCGAGTTTCACGGTCACTCGTAGGCTGACCTGGCCTTCATTGCACTGTGCCTCCTGCTCCTCGAGGGTTGCCGGTTTTTGCCCGCGAGGCTTGGCTGCCAGTCCTTTGCTGTAGGTTTCGGCAAATTCAGGGCTGGCGTCCTTGGCCAACTGCATGGCTTTGGCGTAGTCCGCTTCAAGATCGTCTGGAAGTGAGCCACAGGCCAGTTTGGCCTGCTGGTAGCGCACGGCGTACATATGGCCGTCTGTGGGGGGCTGCTCGCTGGCGTAGAGGGAGGGCGTGATAAGCATCGCGGCGAGTAGAAGGCGTCCGTGCGTGGCGGGCTCTGGTTTGGGGGAATGAGAGGTGGTGATGATACGTGAACCACCTGCTTTTTTGAGCCTTGCCCGTTCATGCCTGCCGACAGGATCAGGTTTATTGATCGCCACCGCCTGCTGCTGTGCACTGATCCACGAGGGGGCAACTGGCTGATCACAGGCAGAGCAGGGGGGAAGTTGTGAACTGTCCATGAAGGCCGCTGCAGATGATGCGCGGAGGGCAGCCCTCAGAACGACGTTGCGATTGCCTGAGCCAACTGCTTATCAGTCATGTACGGCTGGCCATAGGCCGAGTGGTAGTAGCGAACGGCTTGCTCGAATTGCGCCCCGCGGATCTGCCCATCCGAGCCGATGAACGCAAGGGCGTCGGTCTTTGCCGATTTCATGCTGGCAGGTCCATAGACAGTCAGTGCGGTGGTTCCGCTAACGATCAGGAGGGGAGCAATGGTCGTGATGAACATCGCTTTTTCGACGGGATCATTGTTTTCGTGCGCCACCGCTGGAGCGCTGGCCAATGCCAGCAAGATCACACCCAGTGTCCTTATTGAATCCATTCTCGACTGCTTCCTGCCGTCTGGTTGAGGGGCGCCACCATAACAGGGAAGCGGCGAGGCTGACACAAGAAGCCCGGCGCTATTCATTGGGTTCCGGGGTCTATCTTTCTGCAACCCCTGCTTTCAAAAAGCCCCTTGAGGCAGGGGCTTTTTGTTGATCGACATCAGCGAATCATCGGCCCATCTGGATGATGGTCTGCATGATGGTGCTCTGGGTGGAAATGGTCTTGGCGTTCGCCTGATAGTTGCTCTGGGCCTTGATCAGGTTCACCAACTCGTTGGTCAGGTTGACGTTGGACTCTTCCAGGGAGTTGGACTTGACAGCCCCCAGGGTGCCGGTCTTCGGCGCGTCATAACCTGGAATGCCGGAGGCGTAGGTTTCTTTCCACTGGGTGCCGCCCACTGGCTGCAGGCCCTGCTCGTTGGTGAAGCTGGCCAGGGAAATCTGGCCGATCGGCTTGGTCTGCTCGTTGCTGAAGTTGGCCAGCATCACGCCGGTG
>NZ_JAGEKI010000023.1:0-116813 GCF_049887815.1 Pseudomonas sp. NFXW11
TTTCGCCAACCGGGATGGTGATCTTCTCGCCATTGGCCAGGGTGACCACCACGGGCGAGCCGGTAACCGGTGCAGTAACGGTGGCGGTGTAGGTGACGTTGCCACCTTCGGCCGCCGAAGGCGTGGCCTTCAAGGACACGGTGGAAGTGTCGATGGTGTCAGTGACGTCGGTCACCGCCGGTGTAGTGCTTGGCACGAGGTTTTCGAAGTTGCCGCCTTCAGTCTTGCTGATAGTGACTTCAACCTTGCCGGCATCCTTATAGACGTCGTCTGCCGGTGCCGCCACGGTCACGGTGCCGGAACTGGCACCCGCAGCGATGGTGATCACCGCGCCGTTGCTCAGGGTCACGGTCACCGGGGTGCCGGCCGGATTGGTCAGGGTCGCGGTGTAGACGATGGAGCCGCCCTCGGCCACGGTGCCGGTGGCCGAGAGGCTCAGGCCGGTATCGTCGATGGTATCGGTGACGGTGGTCACTGCCTTGTCGGTGCTCGGCACCAGGTTCTCGAAGTTGCCGCCTTCGGCCTTGGTGATGCCGACTTCAATGGTGCTGCCATTCTTGTAGACATCATTGGCCGGGGCCGCCACATCCACCGAACCGCTGGACTTGCCCGCCTCGATGGTGATCACCGCGCCGTTGGACAGGGTAATGGTCACCGGCGTCTGTGCCGGGTTGGTCAGGGTGGCGGTGTAGGTGATCTGCCCGCCTTCGCTGACGCTTGGGTCGGCGGTCAGGGTGGCGGTGGTGGTGTCGATGGTGTCGGTGATCTGGGTGACGGCTGGGGTCGGGTCTACGGTGACCACCAGGCCGCCACCGCCAGAGGTGCCGGTGACGTTGACACTGATCTGGCTTGGGTCGATATAGACGCTGTCATTGGGCGCCAGCGGCACTTGCACGGTGCCAGTGGTCTGCCCGGCGCTGATCACTATGACCGCACCATTGGACAGGGTAATGGTCAGGTCGGTCAGCGGCGCCTGGGTCAGGGTCGCGGTGTACACCAGGGTACCGCCGGCTTCAGTGATGGTCGGTGTGGCACCCAGGGTCAGGGTGGCCGGACGCAGGGTGTCGCTGCCAGTGCCATTACCACCAGCTAGGCCGTTATTGCCGTTAAGGCCACCTATGTTGTTGTCCAGCGCCGAAGTGCTCAGCCCCAGGCCGGCAGTCGGGAAGCCGATGGTTGGGTCCACCCGGCCTGCGGTTTCTTCCAGTTGTACGAAGGTGTGGCCGCCCCCAGCGGCGCCCCCAGTGCCTGCCGCCGTCGGACCGGCCGCGGTGGCTTCCAGGTCGGTGGTCGGGTCGACACCCGCAGCGATGGCTTGCTGCAGTTCGGCAACCGATGGAGCGGCTTGCGCCGCCGCCTGGTTCAGGTCGGCACCGGAGTCCGGCGCGCTGCCGCTCCACTGTGTGTCACGGCCAAGGTCAAGGGTGCGACCGTCGGTCAGTTCCAAAGTGACTGCACCGGCCGGGCCGGTATCTACCTGATCACCCACGAACAGGCGGTCACCTTCGATGAGTACGCGTCGGATCCCTTCCGGGGAAACTACGAAAACTTGACCGACAATGCTTTTGACGATGGCAACAACACTGCTCATTGGGGACTCTCCGGTGTACCGCTCAGTCGACTTCCATGTACCGGCTTGGGCGCGGGCCGCAACTCAGTCAGGAGGTACATTGCTGTGTAATTGGGAACGGGTATTTGACAGTAATCTTGTCAATATTTTGGCTATATTTTTTCGGGATTAACTTTATGCCAAACTATTGACCTTATGGGTGCCATCCTAAACAATCGCCGAATTAATGTCACATTGATATTCACGCGGTAACCTGACTTGAAGTATGTGAACCAGTTCTTAGTTTGAACTTTCCGACGGATGGTCGTTGTGGTTGTAATCAATTCGATGTGGTGCCACGTTCTGACGTGATTCTGGACACGCTGTCCAAGGGAAATTCTTACCATGCGTTTTCACCTGTTCAAGGCCTTACCTTTCGCCTTAGCCGCCAGCTTCGTGCAGGCTCAGACACTCCCCGAAGCCATGCAGAAAGCACTGGATGTGCACCCGGAAATCCAAGCCGGGGTAAACAGCCGTCTGGCCGCCGACTATCAATTGAAAGCCGCGAAAGGTGGCTATCTGCCACGAGTCGATATGCTAGCTGGCTATGGCCGCGAAGGCACAGATAACCCTTCTACCCGTGCGGGTACTGGCAGCAATCACTGGGAAACCTTGACCCGTGGCGAGTCAAGTTTACGTCTCCAGCAGATGGTTTTTGACGGTTTTGCCACGTCCAGTGAAGTGGGGCGTCAACAAGCCACCGTGAACTCCCGCGCCTACTCCCTGCTGGGCACTTCCGAGCGTACCGGGCTGACTGTGGCCCAGGTGTACCTGGACGTGCTGACCCGTCGCGAGTTCGTGCAATTGGCCGAAGACAACCTGCGCAATCACGAACGCATCTATGACCAGATCAAGCTGCGCACCCAGCGCGGCGTGGGCAGCGGCGCCGACCTCGACCAGGCCGAAGCGCGGGTGGCCCAGGCCCGTAACAACCTGCTCACCGAACAGACCAACCTGGCGGACTCGCAGACCAACTTCCTGAGTGCCGTGGGCCAGATGCCCGATCAGTTGGAGCGCCCTGCCAGCTTCATGGCGATGCTCCCGGCCAACCTCGACGAAGCCCGGCGCCAGATGCTGGAAAACAGCCCGATCCTGCGCTCTGCCGAGTCCGATATCGTGGCGGCCGAGAAGCAGTACGAGGCAGCCAAGTCGGCCTTCTACCCGCGTTTCGATGCGGAGCTGGGGCGCACCGCCGACAACGATCTGGACGGCCAGAACGGCCACAACAACGAATGGCAGGCCATGCTGCGCATGCGCTTCAACCTGTTCGCCGGTGGCAGCAACAAGGCCGATCTGGAATCCAAGTCCTACCAGTCGAACCAGGCTCTGGATATCCGCAACAACGCCCTGCGCGTGCTCAATGAAGAACTGGGCCTGGCCTGGAACGCCCTGAACAACGCCAATGCCCAGGTGCCGGTGGCCCAGGAATACGTCAATCGCAGCACTGCAGTGCGCACCGCCTACCAGAAACAGTTCAGCCTGGGCGAACGTACCCTGCTGGACTTGCTCGACAGCGAAAACGAGTTGTTCACCGCTTCCCGGCGTTTGGCCGAGATCAAGAACATTCAGTTATTTACTCAGTATCGAATCAAGGCGACCATGGGCGAGTTGCTCAAGAGCCAGGGAGTGGTCGCACCTATGGCTTCCGTCGTGCAGAACGACGTCAAGCCCAGGGTCCAGCTGCCTGGGATGAATTGAGCCAAACTCATCCAACAGTCAGTCAAGAGTGTCGAGCGTGGAATCAGAAGTCAGTCGTGTGCAACTCAGTCATGATCCGCGCGGCATGCATGACGATCCCTTGCTGGATGGTTTGCTGACCCTCTGTTCCCTGCACCAGAAGCCCGCCAGTGCGGCGATGCTGACCACCGGTCTGCCATTGCCCTCACAGCGCATGAGCGCCGAGCTGCTGCCCCGTGCCGCGGCTCGGGCCGGGCTGCAGGGGCGGGTGCTGCGGCGCAAGCTGGAGCAGATCCCCAGCATCGCCATGCCCGCCCTGTTGTTGCTCAAGGACGGCCGCAGCGCCGTGCTGCTGGGCTGGCAGGGCGAGGACCAGGCGCGGCTGCTGCTCAGCGAAAGCGATGGCGGTGAAGTTTGCGTCAGCCGCCAGCTGCTGGCCGACGACTACAGCGGCCAGGTGTTCTTCGCCCAGCCCCAGCACAAGTTCGACGTCAACCACGGCTCGCTGATCCCGCGGGCCCGCTCCTGGTTCCGCGACACCCTGAAGCGCTCGCGCTGGCTGTATATCGACGCCATCGCCGCCAGCCTGCTGATCAACATCATTGCCATGGCCGCGCCGCTGTTCGTGATGAACGTCTACGACCGGGTGGTGCCCAACCAGGCCACCTCGACCCTGTGGATGCTGTCCATCGGCATCATTGGCGCCTACATCTTCGACCTGATCCTCAAGGGCCTGCGCAGCCTGTGCCTGGACCTGGCAGGCAAGAAGACCGACCTGATCATCTCCGCCACGCTGTTCGAGCGCATCGTCGGCATGGCCATGAAGTACCGCCCGGCACGGGTCGGCAGCTTCGCCCAGAACATCCACGAGTTTCAGAGCCTGCGGGATTTCCTCGCTTCCCTGACCCTCACCAGCCTGATCGATTTGCCGTTCACCCTGCTGATCTTCCTGGTCATCGCCATTCTGGGCGGGCACCTGGTGTGGATCCCGGTGCTGGCCTTTCCTATCGCCCTGGGCATCGGCTACGCCTTGCAGAAGCCGCTGGTGGCGACCATGGAAAAAACCATGGCCCTGGGCGCCGAGCGCCAGTCGAGCCTGATCGAGACCCTGGCCGGGCTCGACGCGGTCAAGGTCAACAACGCCGAAAGCGAGCGCCAGTACCAGTGGGAGCAGACCATTGGCACCCTTGGTCGTCTGGAGCTGCGGGTGAAGATGCTTTCCAGCCTGGCGATGAACATCACCCTGCTGATCCAGCAACTGGCCGGGGTGGTGATGATCATCTTCGGGGTGTACCAGATCATCGCTGGCAACCTCAGCATGGGCGGCCTGATCGCCTGCTACATGCTCAGTGGCCGGGCCCTGAGCCCGCTGGCTTCGCTGTCCGGCCTGCTGACCCGCTACCAGCAGGCCCGCGTCACCATGACCTCGGTGGACCAGATGATGGAACTGCCCCAGGAGCGCAACTTCGACGAGCGCCCCCTGAGCCGCAGCGTGCTGCAGGGCGGTATCGAATGCCGGCAGCTGAACTTTACCTATCCGGGCCAGCAGAACCCGGCCCTGAAGAACATCAACCTGGTGATCAAGCCGGGAGAGAAGGTCGGCATCATCGGCCGCAGCGGCTCGGGCAAGAGTTCCCTGGCCAAGCTGTTGGTGGGGCTCTATCAGCCGGATTCCGGCGCCCTGCTGGTGGACGGCGTGGATATCCGCCAGATCGATGTCAGCGAGCTGCGGCATAACCTTGGCTACGTGGCCCAGGACATCCAGCTGCTGGCCGGCACCCTGCGCGACAACCTGACCTCCGGCGCGCGCTACGTCGAGGACGAACTGGTGCTGCAAGCGGCCGAACTGGCTGGAGTCCATGAATTCGCCCGGTTGCACCCGCAAGGTTACGAACTGCAAGTGGGCGAGCGCGGGCAGAACCTCTCGGGCGGGCAGCGACAGAACGTCGCCCTGGCCCGGGCGCTGTTGCTCAACCCGCAGATCCTGTTGCTCGACGAGCCCACCAGCGCCATGGACAACACCGGCGAGGAGCGCCTCAAGCAGCGCCTGGAAGCCGTGGTGCAGGGCAAGACCGTGGTACTGGTCACCCACCGCGCCTCGCTGCTGTCCCTGGTGGACCGGCTTTTGGTGGTGGACCGTGGACAAATCCTGGCCGATGGCCCGAAAGCGGTGGTGATGGAAGCGTTGAAGAAGGGGCAGATCAGTGTTGCTTAAGTCGGGATTCAAGGACTCGATCCGTCGTTATTTCAAAGGCACCGATTCCCTCCAGGGGCAGCCGCTGCCCGAGGTCAACAAGGCCCTGATCGAAGATGCGCCGCGGGTCATCCGCCTGACCATCTGGGGCATCATCGGTTTCTTCCTGTTCCTGGTGCTGTGGGCCAACTTCGCCGTCATCGATGAAGTGACCAAGGGCGAGGGCAAGGCCATTCCTTCGTCCAAGGTGCAGAAGATCCAGAACCTGGAGGGCGGTATCGTCGCCGAGCTGTACGTCAAGGAAGGCCAGGTGGTGGAGGCCGGGGCACCGTTGATTCGCCTGGACGACACGCGCTTCCAGTCCAATGTTGGCGAGACCGAGACCGTGCGTCTGTCGATGCTGCTGCGGGTCGAGCGCCTGAGCGCCGAGGTCGATGAGCGGCCGCTGGACTTCCCCGCCGAGGCGGTCAAGGACGCGCCGGGCCAGGCTGCCAGCGAGAAATCCCTGTACGAAAGTCGCCGCCAGCAACTGCATGACGAGATCGGCGGCTTGCAGGAGCAACTGATCCAGAAGCAGCAGGAGCTGCGCGAGTTCAACTCCAAGCAGGCGCAGTACCGCCAGCAACTGGGCCTGCAACGCCAGGAAATCGCCATGTCCGAGCCCCTGGTGGCCCAGGGCGCGGTATCGCCGGTGGAAGTGCTGCGCCTCAAGCGTGCCGAGGTGGAAACCCGCGGCCAGCTGGACGCCACCACCCTGGCCATTCCTCGCGCCGAATCGGCGATCAAGGAAGTGCAGCGCAAGATCGATGAAACCCGGGGCAAGTTCCGCAGCGAGGCCCTGACCCAGCTCAACGAGGCCCGCACCGAGCTGAACAAGGCCAGCGCCACCGGCAAGGCCCTGGAAGACCGAGTCAGCCGCACCCTGGTGACCTCGCCGGTGCGCGGCATCGTCAAGCAACTGATGGTCAACACCATTGGCGGGGTGATCCAGCCGGGCAGCGACATGGTGGAAATCGTCCCCCTGGACGACACCCTGCTGGTGGAAGCCAAGATCCGTCCCCAGGACATCGCCTTCCTGCACCCGGGGCAGGAGGCGATCGTCAAGTTCAGCGCCTACGACTACACCATCTACGGCGGCCTCAAGGCCCGCCTGGAACAGATCGGCGCCGACACCATCACCGACGAAGACAAGAAGACCACCTACTACATGATCAAGCTGCGCACCGATCGCAGCCACCTGGGCACCGACGAGAAGCCCCTGCTGATCATCCCCGGCATGGTGGCCTCGGTGGACATCATCACCGGCAAGAAGAGCATCCTCAGCTACCTGCTCAAGCCGATCATTCGCGCTCGCGCCGAAGCCCTGCACGAACGCTGATCGCCCGGCCCCGAGTCACTCAGGGGCCGCGGCCATATTTCGCCAGCAAGGATTGATCTCCCTCATCCTGCTGGCGAGCCAGCCTGCTAGCATTGCGTCCGGATCATTCCCGACCCGCCATGGATGCTCAGCATGCAACTCCCGGACATGAATCTTCTGCTTGCCCTCGACGCCCTGCTCGACGAGGGCAGTGTGGTGGGCGCCGCGCGGCGCATGAACCTCAGCCCGGCGGCCATGAGCCGCACCCTGACGCGCATCCGCGAGGCCCTGGGCGACCCGTTGCTGGTGCGCGCCGGGCGCGGCCTGGTGCCCACGCCAAAGGCCCTGGAGCTGCGTAGCCAGGTGCGTGACCTGGTGGAGCAGGCGGCGCTGCTGTTCCGCTCGGCGGACCAGGTCGACCTGAGTTCGCTGCAGCGGCGCTTCAATGTGCGCGCCAATGATTTCTTTGTCGGTGTCTATGGTGGCCGCCTGATCGACACCCTGGAGCGCCAGGCACCGCTGTGCGAACTGCGTTTCGTGCCCGAGGGCGACGGTGACGACGAAGCCCTGCGCGAAGGCCGGATCGACCTGCGGATCAGCAACACCCGGCCGCTGACCCCGGAGGTGAAGGTGCAGAACCTGTTCAGCACCGCCTTTGTCGGCCTGGTGCGCGACGACCACCCGCTGCTGGACGAAGACATCACCGCCGAGCGCTTTGCCGGCTTTCCCCATATCAGTGTGTCGCGCCGCGGCATTGCCCACGGGCCGATCGATGCGGCGCTGGCGGAGCTTGGTCTGGCGCGCCGGGTGCCCTTGATCGCACCGAGCTTTCACGCCGCGATGTTCATGCTGCCGGATTCGGACCTGATCCTGCCGGTACCCCGGGAAACCCTGTCCAGCGTCGCGCGCCTGGGCTTGCGCCTGCGCTCCTTCACCCTGCCGATCTCCCTGCCAACCCTGGTCCTGACTCAGGCCTGGCACCCGCGCTACGACAAGGACCCGGCGCACAAGTGGTTCCGCGAAATGCTGCGCAGTGCGTGCCAAGCCACCTGGCAGGCATCCCAACCGCCGCTGTAACGGCCTGCTGGCAGGGCCTTTTCGCTGGCAAGCCAGCTCCTACGGAAAATACGCAGATCTCTTGTAGGAGCCGGCTTGCCGGCGAAGCGATCATTGCGTCTGGTGCACTTATAAACTGCCAATAAGTCAGTTTTCGTCAGTACTGACAGTTCATAGACTGCTCTGGTTTTCTTTTTCCGGAGCCGTACGTCCATGAATTCCCCCGCTGTCGCTGCGCCCGCTTCGATGCAAGCCGCCAGCAAGCCGGCAGCCATTGCACCGCCGGTCTTCGGGCCGCGGATCATCATCGGCTTGGTGGGTGTGTTGCTGGCGGTACTGGTGTCCGGTCTCAACGAGATGGTGACCAAGATCGCCCTGGCGGATATCCGCGGTGCGCTGTTTATCGGTTACGACGAAGGCACCTGGCTGGTGGCCTGCTACACCGCCACCTCGGTGGCCGCCATGGCCTTTGCGCCTTGGTGTTCGGTGACCTTCTCCCTGCGCCGCTTCACCCTCTGCGCCATTGGCCTGTTCAGCCTGCTGGGGCTGCTGTGCCCCTTCGCCCCGAACTACCCGAGCCTGCTGTTCCTGCGCACCTTGCAGGGCCTGGCCGGGGGCGCGTTGCCGCCAATGTTGATGACCGTGGCCCTGCGTTTTCTGCCGGCCAACGTCAAGCTCTATGGCTTGGCCGGCTATGCCCTGACCGCCACCTTCGGCCCCAGCCTGGGCACGCCCCTGGCGGCGCTGTGGACTGAATACGTGGGCTGGCGCTGGGCTTTCTGGCAGGTGCTGGGGCCCTGCCTGCTGGCGATGGCGGCGGTGGCCTACGGCCTGCCCCAGGACCCGCTGCGCCTGGAGCGCTTCAAGCAGTTCAACTGGCGCGGCCTGCTGCTGGGTTTCCCGGCCATCTGCATGCTGGTGATCGGCATTCTTCAGGGCAATCGCCTGGACTGGTTCGAGTCGTCTCTGATCAGCACGTTACTGGGCGGCGGATTGCTGCTGCTGGTGCTGTTCATGATCAATGAATGGTCGCAGCCGATTCCCTTTTTCAAGCTGCAGATGCTCGGCATCCGCAACCTGTCCTTCGCCCTGCTGACCCTGGCCGGGGTGCTGGTGGTGCTGACCGCGGTAATCATCATTCCCTCCAGCTACCTGGCCCAGGTCCAGGGCTATCGCCCCTTGCAGACCGCGCCGGTGATGCTGGTGATGGCCTTGCCGCAACTGCTCGCCCTGCCGCTGGTGGCGGCCCTGTGCAACCTGCGCTGGGTCGACTGCCGCTGGGTGCTGGGGATCGGCCTGGGGATGCTGGTGCTGTCCTGCCTGGGCGGCACGCACCTGACCTCGGCCTGGATCCGGGATGATTTCTACCTGCTGCAGCTGTTGCAGATCTTCGGCCAGCCCATGGCAGTGCTGCCGCTGCTGATGCTTTCCACCGGCAGCATCACCCCGCTGGAAGGGCCCTTCGCCTCGGCCTGGTTCAACACCGTGAAAGGCCTGGCGGCGGTCATCGCCACCGGGGTGCTGGATGTGCTGACCACCCACCGGCTGCATTTCCACTCGACGATGTTGGTGGACAGCCTGGGCAATTCCCCCTTGACGGACGACCGGGTTGCCGGCCTGGCCCAACGCCTGCACCAGCAGGCCGTGGTGCTGACCAGTGCCGATTTGTATTTCTGCATGGCAGGGCTGGCCGCTTCGCTGATCCTGCTGATTTTCTGGCTGCCGACGCGGATCTATCCACCGCGGGCGCCCACTTGAACGAGAAGGTTTTTATGACCATCCACAGCAAAGACAAGATCGCCATCGCCGTAGCAGCGGTGGCAGCCCTCGGTGTGTTGGCCTACCTGGCGGCGCCGGGCCTGTTCGGCCGCTCCAGCGAACAGAGCACCAACGATGCCTTTATCGCGGCCGACTACACCCTGGTGGCCCCGCGAGTGGCGGGGTTTATCAAGGAGGTGTTGGTGGAGGACAACCAGCAGGTCAAGGCCGGGCAATTGCTCGCGCTGATCGACGACCGCGACCTGCGTGCCGCAGCCCAGGCCGCGGATGCCGAGACCCTGGTGGCCCAGGCGCAGTTGCAGAACGCCCGGGCGACCCTCGATCGGCAAAGCTCGGTGATCGCCCAGGCCCAGGCGGCGCTGGTAGCGGCCCGGGCCGAAATGGCCTTCGCCGAGCATGAGCTCAACCGCTACAACCACTTGGCCGGGGTTGGTGCCGGCACGGTGCAGAACGCCCAGCAGGCCAAGACCCGCATCGACCAGGCCAGCGCCCGGCTGGCCACCGCCACCGCAGCCCTGGCGGCGGAGCGTAAGCAGGTGGAGATCCTCACTGCCCAGCGCGATGCGGCCGAAGGCGGCCTGAAACGGGCCCAGGCCGCCCTGGAAATGGCCAGCTACGAGCTGTCCTATACGCGCATCGTCGCGCCGTTGGACGGCA
The DNA here is from genome assembly GCF_049887815.1 of Pseudomonas sp. NFXW11. Taxonomy (NCBI): domain Bacteria; kingdom Pseudomonadati; phylum Pseudomonadota; class Gammaproteobacteria; order Pseudomonadales; family Pseudomonadaceae; genus Pseudomonas; species Pseudomonas sp. NFXW11. Next base: position 10,330 of record NZ_JAGEKI010000023.1, read on the forward strand.
TGGTCGGCGAGCGCGCGGTGCGGGTCGGTGCCTATGTCACCCCGGGCAGCAAGATCCTCGCCGTGGTGCCCTTGCAGCAGGCCTACGTAGTGGCCAACTTCCAGGAAACCCAGCTCACCGCCATGCACGCCGGGCAGAAGGTCGAGGTGCGGGTCGACAGCCTCGGCGGCGAGCCCCTGCAAGGCCGGGTGGAAAGCCTGGCCCCGGCCACCGGGGTGACCTTCGCCGCGGTGAAACCGGACAACGCCACCGGTAACTTCACCAAGGTGGTGCAGCGGATTCCGGTGAAGATCCTCCTGGAGCCCAACCAGCCCATGACCGAGCGGCTGCGGGTGGGCATGTCGGTGGAAGCCAGCGTGGACACCCACAGCTCCGCCAACAGTGCCCGCGAGGTGACCCAGCGATGAGTAGCCAGCACCGAGGTCTATCGTGGCGAGGGAGCTCGCTCCCGCTGAGTTGCGCAGCAACTCCAGAAACACTCGACACTGTTGCCCAACCTGCCCGCGAAGGCCGCTTTGCGAGTGCCGGGCACTCGAACGGGAGCAAGCTCCCTCGCCACGGGGCCTGTGCGCTGCTGGCGCTGAGCCTGCTGTCGCTGGCGGCCTGCAATGTCGGCCCGGATTTCCAGCGCCCCCAGGCGACCCAGGTCCAGGCCTGGTCGGCGCCGCAGCAAGCCGCCGCCAGCCGGGCCGTCGACAGCGCCATGCAGGAACGCTGGTGGGAGCAGTTCAACGACCCGCAGCTCACCGCCCTGAGCCGTCGTGCCCTGAGCGACAACCTCGACCTGCAACGGGCCACCAGCCGCCTGCAGCAAAGTCGCGCGGCGCGCCAGGTGATCACCGCCGCGCAGTACCCGAGCACCGCTGCCAACGGCGGCTACGCCCGCAAGCGCAACAGCGCCGAAGGCCTGAACGACCCATCGGGGAACCAGGGCAAGTCGCCGTTCAACCTCTGGGAAGCGGGCTTCTCGGCCTCCTGGGAGCTGGACCTGTGGGGCCGCGTGCGGCGCGAAGCCGAGGCCGCGGATGCCAACCTGGAGGTGGCGGAAAACGATCGGCGTGCGGTGCTGTTGTCGGTGCTGGCGGAACTTGCCCAGGACTACATCCAGCTGCGCGGGGTGCAGAGCACCCGGGCGGTCACCGAACAGAACCTGGAAGTCGCCCGCCATAGCCTGAAGCTCTCGCAACTGCGCCTGGCCGACGGCGTGGCCACCGACCTGGACGTGGCCGAAGCCGCGGCCCAGGTCGCCAGCATCGAGGCGCAACTGCCCGAACTGCACCAGCGCCAGGGGCAATTGATCAATGCCTTGAGCCTGCTGCTGGGGGCGCCGCCCCAGGCCTTGCACGAGGAACTGGCCAGCGATGGGCCGGTGCCACAAACACCGGTGCAAGTGGCCATCGGCCTGCCTTCGCAACTGGCTGAAAGGCGCCCGGATATCCGCCAGGCCGAAGCGCGGTTGCACGCGGCAACGGCCACTATCGGGGTGGCCAAGGGCGATTTCTACCCGCGCATCACCCTCTCCGGCAATGTCGGTGCCCAGGCCCTGCAACTGGCGGATTTCGGCTCCTGGAGTTCGCGGCAGTTCGGCATTGGCCCGCAGTTCAGCCTGCCGCTGTTCGACGGCGGGCGCCTGCGCGGCGTGCTGCAATTGCGTGAGGCCCAGCAGCAGGAAGCGGCCCTGGCCTACCAGCAGACCGTGCTCCGGGCCTGGCATGAAATCGACGACCAACTGACCCGCTACAACGCCAGCCAGTTGCGCCGCGACAGCCTGGCCGAAGCCGTGCGGCAGAACCAGATCGCCCTGCGCACGGCGCAGCAGCAATACGTCGAAGGGGTGGTGGATTTCGTCAACGTGCTGACGGTGCAAGGGGCCTTGCTGACTTCTCAGGAGCAATGGGTGGAAAGCTCGGCCGGGGTATCCCTGGCCATGGTCGGCCTGTACAAGGCCCTGGGCGGCGGTTGGCAGTCGGTGTATCCGCTACAGGCCGCCAGCCTGTCCCGATGAAACGTGCTTTGCCTGGATTGCGAAAAAAGTGTAATGATAATTGCTCTCAATCACGTGTGCAGTTTCATTCATGCAAGCAACCATCGATGGCAAAGCACAGCTCCAGCGCCTGTATCAGGATCATCACGGCTGGTTGCAGGGTTGGCTGCGCAAGCGTCTCGGCGATCGCGAGCACGCGGCGGACGTGGCGCAGGACACCTTCCTGCGCCTGTTGCTGTCGGGGCGCTTTCCCGGGCAGCAGGAAAGCCGCAGCTACCTGGCGCAGATCGCGCGCAATCTGGTGATCGACCAATGGCGCCGTGCGCGCATCGAGCGCGCCTACCTGGAAAGCATCGCCCACCTGCCGGAACCGCAGACGCCTTCCCTGGAAAGCCGCGCACTGATTCTGGAAACCCTGATGCAGATCGACGCCATGCTCGACCGCATGCCGGACAAAGTGCGCCAGGCCTTCGTCATGTCGCAGTTCGAAGGGTTGGGCTATAGCCAGATCGCCGAGCGCCTGGAGGTGTCCGTCAGTTCGGTGCAGAAGTACATGATTCGTGCGATCCAGGCCTGCTATCAGGTGCTCTACGCCGAATGAAAGCCCATCAGGCCCCGATCTCTCCCAACATCGTCGAACAAGCCAGTGAATGGTTGATGCTGCATTGGGGCGGCGAACTCGATGCGCAGCAGCGCGAAGCGTTCGCTGCCTGGCAGCAGGCCGATCCCGAGCATCGACGCGCCTGGCAACGCTTGCAGCAGTTGCAACAGACCTTGGGCGCAGTGCCCGAGCACAGCACCCAGGTGCTGCTGGCCCAGGCACCAGACCGGCAACGGCGCGCCGCGCTGAAGCTGCTGGGGGCGCTGCTGCTGGCCGGTGGTAGCGGTTACCTGGTGCAGGGCAGCCAGCCCTGGCGCGCGACCTTTGCCGAGCAGCGCAGTGGCACCGGGGAAATCCGTCACCTGACCCTCAGCGATGGCAGCCGTCTGGACCTCAACAGCAACAGCGCCGTGGATCTGCTGTTCAGCGCCAGCGAACGGCGTATTCGCCTGATCCAGGGCGAGATCTTGCTGAGCAGCGGGCACGACCCGGCGCGCCCGCTGATCGTCGAAACCAGCGCCGGGGATATCCAGGCCCTGGGTACGCGATTTGTGGTGCGCGAACTGGATGGCGGCACCCGGGTCGATCTCTACGAAGGCGCACTGCGCATCAGCCCCCGGCATGCCCAGGGGCAGTTGCTCAATGCCGGGGAGCGCCTGTGGTTCAGTGCCAGCCAGGTTTCCGCCCGGCAAGTGGCGCAAGTCAACGCCAGCAGCTGGAGCCAGGGCCGGCTGATTGCCGAGCGCCAGCCCCTGGGACAGTTCATCGCCGAGCTGGCGCGCTACCGACCGGGCGTGCTGCGTTGCGACGAGCAAGTGGCCGGGCTGCTGCTGACTGGGGTCTTCCCCCTGGCGGACAGCGATGCGGTGCTGGCCGCCCTGGAACGCTCGCTGCCGGTGCGGGCGCAGCGGGTCACCCGCTACTGGGTCACCCTCAAGCCCAGGGTGTGAATAAAATATTTTGCTTTGCCCTTGTCGATTCTGCCGAGCTGTCCGGGATACCCATGAAAGCCGATCAAGACGCATTCTCATGGGGAGTTCAGGAATGCCTTACCAGACCACTGCATCCATTTTGACCCTGGGCACTGCCGCCCGACGCCGAGCCTTTGTCGCGCTGCTGGCCATGGCCCCGCTGTTGCCCGGGGCTGCCCAGGCCGACAGCAGCAACCAGAGCCAGGCACGGGACTATCAGATTGCCGCAGGCAATCTCGATCAGGTCCTCAACCGTTTTGCCAGTGCGGCAGGCATTCTCCTGTCGGTGGATGCGAGCCTTACCGCCGGCAAGCACAGCGCCGGCCTGCAAGGTCGCTTTGAAGTGGCCCAGGGGCTGCAGGCGCTGCTGGCGGGCAGCGGCCTGCAAGCGGTGCAGAGTGGTTCCAGCTGGAGCCTGCAACCCCTGGCCGAGGACGGCGCGCTGCAACTCTCACCCACTCGGATCGGCGCCGCCCAGAACTATGAGGACGCCTGGGGCGCGGTCCCGGGCATCGTCGCCAAGCGCAGTGCTACCGGGAGCAAGACCGACTCGGCACTGGTGGAGATTCCGCAGACCATCAACGTGATCGGTGCCAAGGAAATCAAGGCCCGTGGCGCCCAGAGCGTGACCGAGGCGTTGCTCTATACCCCGGGCATGACCGGCGGTGGCTTTTCCGACCGGGTGAAGATTTTCGACGAGCCCACTTCCCGCGGTTTCTCTCCGACCCCGCTGTACCTCGATGGCCTGCACCTGCCCTATGGCGGTGGCAGTACCGGCGGTGCCTTGCAGATCGAGCCCTATGCCCTGGAGCGCATCGAAGTGCTCAAGGGCCCGGCCTCGGTGCTCTACGGGCAGAACCAGCCGGGCGGGATCGTCAACATGGTCAGCAAGCGGCCCACCGAAACCCCCTTGCACCAGCTGGAACTGAAGGCCGGCAGCCATGACCAGAAGAGCATCGCCCTGGACCTGGGCGGCCCGCTGGATGAGCAGGGGCAGTTCCTCTATCGCCTCACCGGGCTGGCCAGCGACAGCCAGGACGCTGTCGACTACGTGCAACGCCAGCGCCAGTTCATCGCCCCGAGCCTGACCTGGCAGCCGGACCAGGACACCAAGCTGACCCTGTTCGCCCAGTTCCAGAAAGACAATGACGTGCCCGAGGCCCAGGGCCTGCCCAGCGTGGGCACGGTGTTCGCCAACCCCAACGGCAAGATCGACCGCGACCTGTTCCTTGGCGAGCCCGGGGTCAATGCCTATGACCGCGACCAGTTCGTCCTGGGCTACGAGTTCTCCCATCGCCTGAACGATGTCTGGACCCTGAAGCAGAACGCTCGCTACGCCGATGTCGATGACCGCTACCGCGCGCCGCTGCACGGCTACAAGTTCGTCACCAATCCCAAGACCGGGCTCAACGACCAGCGCTACATGACCCGCTTCGGGGTGGACTGGAAACAGCACAACAAGGTCTACGGCGTGGATAACATCGCCCAGGCCGAGTTCAACACCGGGCCCTTCAGCCATACCTTGCTGGTGGGGCTGGACTACTACCGCTTCAATTCGAAATTCAACGGCAAGTACGACTTCAACCCGCCGATCCTCGACATGTTCACCCCCACTTACGGCCAGTCGCTGAATTTCGGCAACCCCTACCGGTGGGACAACACCATCACCCAGACCGGCCTGTATGTGCAGGACCAGATCAAGTACGAGAAGTGGGTGCTGGTGCTGGGTGGTCGCAACGATTGGGCGGAAACCGATAACAAGACGCCGCTCGATGGTGGTCATACCAATGCCAAGGACCAGTCCTTCACCGGACGCGGGGGGCTGGTGTACCTGTTCGACAATGGCCTGGCGCCCTTTGTCAGCTACTCGGAATCCTTCTTGCCGTTGAGTGGCACCAGTGTCCAGCGCCGCGCTTTCGAGCCATCCACGGGCAAACAGTACGAAGTGGGGGTGAAGTTCCAGCCACCGGGCCAGGAGAGCTTCGTCCAGGTATCGGCCTACCAGCTCGACCAGGAGAACATCCTGACGCCTGACCTGGCCAACCCCGGGCGCAGCGTCCAGAGCGGCGCAGTGCGCTCCCGTGGTATCGAGCTGGAAGCCAAGGCCAGCCTCAGCGAATCGCTGGACGTGATCGCCTCGGCGTCGCGCAACGACATCAAGTACACCAAGGACAACGACGGCCGCGAAGGGCGTCACCCGGCCGGCATGCCGCCGTTGACCGCGTCGCTGTGGCTCAACTACACCCTGCTTGGCGACACGCCGCTGGCGGGCCTGGGGGCGGGGGTCGGCACCCGTTACGTCAAGGGCAACTACGGCACCGATTACCAAGGCGCTTTCCAGATCCCGTCCTACACCGTGTACGACGCCAGCCTGACCTACGACCTGGAAAAATCACCATTGCAGTTCAAGGGCGTGAAGCTGGCGCTGAACGTGAAGAATCTCACCGACAAGACCTACGTCGCCAACTGCACCAGCATCTGGGACTGCTACTACGGCGAAGGCCGGACCATGGTCTCGAGCCTGACCTATGACTGGTAAGGCAGTGGTCTGGCGGGCTCACCAGTAGTCGGGCTTGATCGCCGGGGCCTTGTGGGTCGTCACGCGGTGGGGAAACTGGTGTCCTTGCAGTTCCTCGGCGGTGATGACCCGGCGCATCCAGTGGGCCAGCGCTTTCAGCGAGCCGGGTGGCGGGCGCTGGTACTCGGGCCTGTAGGGCAGGATGACACCGAGGGTCAACTCGGGAAAATCCTCGCGAATGGCTCGTAGGGCCGGTGTCATGTCGGTGTCGCCGGACACCAGCACCAATTGCTCGATGCGTTCGCTTGCAGGGCGGCAGGCCTGTTTGGACGCCAGGCGGTACATGCTGACGGCCAGGTTGACGTCAGTTTCCTTTTCTTCGAGCTTCCAGATATCCACCGTGTCTTGTCTTGATGCGTGGGTGCTCTTGTCGACAAAGCGTGGCGCCTTGGCCGGTTCCAACTGGTGGCGACCCAGGTGCACTTTGACCTTGGCGGCTTTCAAGGCCCGAATGTAGGTGTCCTGGGCTTCCTTGGAGGCGCGGCCACGAGTGGCCAGGCTGGGTTTGACCGATGAGGTGAAGTAGTCCACCGAAGCCAGGCGACTGGCGGGCTCTTCAATTTGCACGATGTGCAGCAGCAACCTGGGCAGATCGAGCCATTTGAATCGGGTGTCGGCCAGCAACCCGTAGAACAGGTTGTAGCCGTCGACGAAGAAGGCGGTGCGCACTTTTCCATTCCCTGGAAACGAAAAAACCGGCCGGAGCCGGTTTTTTCACCCCAACGGCCAGTGAACTTAATCTCTGCGTACGGGGTTGAGTAGTGAAGCCGATCCTATTGCCTGCTTTCGTCAGGGTCAATCCTTATCCGACGAGAGTCAGGGGGCTTCAAGGATCAGGCTGCACATCAACTCCGCGTTGACTGTTTTGCATCAGTGGGGCCAAGGGATCAAGGCGGTCGATGGGTATTACTGTGAGCGCTTGTTGCACCGCGCCTAAGGTGCGTTCTCCAGGTTCTGCAAAAACACCACATAGCCTCTGAACCAGGGGCTGTCGCGCAGGGTCTGGGGCTCCAGCCAGTCGCCGCCCTGGATCAGGCCGACCTTGTAGGGCAGGCCCATGCGGTCCAGGCGTGGCAGGTAGGTGGCATAGTTGGCGATGCTCTGGCGGCCCTGGTAGGTCTGCACCACCACTTCGTCCACCACGCCCTTGAGCTGGCTGATGGATTGCGGGTCGGCGTTGCTGCCCCAGTCCAGCAGGCCGGTGATGCTCAGGCGGTACTGCGCCGGAAGGCGTTGGCGCAGGTCGCGGAGGAAGTCGGCGTAGCGTTGCAGGTCGCGAGTGCCGCTGTCGAAATCGATCTGGATACCCACCACCGGGGTACCGGTGTCCTGCCAGCGCTGCACCTGGCCCAGCAACTGGCGGTACACCGACTCCGGCCAGGCCAGGCTGTGGGCGCGGTACACCACCCACACTTGCTCCTGGTGCAGACGCGAAACCGGCAGGCCCTGGGCGATCAGCTCGACACCCCGCGCCGGGTGGCGCCGCGAGCGGCTGACCTGGCCCTGGAGGATATACAGGGTCTTGGCCTGGGCCAGCACCGGTTGGGTCTTGACTCCGCTCCACAGCCAGAAGGCGTCGTACTCTTTAGCCTCGACCGCGGCCGTCGCCGGGAAGGCCCAGCACAGCCAGAGCGGTAGCAGGCAGAAGCCCAGGCGTTTCATGCTTACCAGTAGTAACGCAGCGACTGGCTCCACTGAGTGTCCCCCAGCTTGGTCTTCAACTGACGGAACCAGGCCTTGCGCACGGCCGGCTCCACACCCGGGCCGCCACAGCGGTTGTGGCCCGAGGAAGCAAAGCAATTGATGGCGCGGTACAGGGCATAGGCGCGATCGTCGCGGCTGGCCTTGGGGTTGTTGATCACCACCTGATAGCGATCGAGCCGCGAGTAGAACTTGCCGGCGAACAGCTCCTGGGTGCCGCCCAGGGTCTGGGCGTCGACCGGGCTATCCATTGGCATTCCATCGAGGTTGTTCAGGCGGATGAATTCCCCCAAGCACAGTTGACCGGCTGGAGCCTTGGGGTCGCGCTGCAGAAGGGCGACGCTCTCGATCAGGTTCGGGCAGCTGTAGCCGGAGGTCTCGTATTCACTGGGCTTGCCGTCCCAGAGAAACACTTGCAGTGAGGGGCTTTCGACATACGGCCAGCCCAGGCTGGAGCCCAGCTTTTCCTCGGCCAGCGGGTGCGGCAATTGCTCGTAGTCCTTGGCGAATGCCGCGTACTGGCCATGGCTCAGGTCCTTGTACAGCAGGATGAAAGCCGCGGTGTTGCGCTCGGTGGCCGACTTCCCCTTATGCGCTTGCTGGCGCAGCACGTCGGCAGAGGCCACCTGGCGCAGGAGCATGGCGCGCACCTGGAGGGTCTTGATTGGCGAGTCGGCGGCGAACACCTTGGCCAGCTGGCCGCTGCGCTCATAGGCGAAGGCCAGGGCCAGTTCCAGCTGTTCACGCTGCGGGGGCTGCTGGGCCAGGGGCAGCAGTTTTTCCCACAGCGTCGCGGCGCCTTTCCAGTCCTTTTGCGCCTGCATGGCCAGGCCGCGCAGGGTCTGCTGGCTGAAACTCAGGTAGTCCAGTTGCGCCGGCAGTTGGCTCGGCAACTGCTTGAGCACTGCTGCGGGGTTCTGCTCGACATACAGGGTGAAGGCCGCTTGCAGGTAGTCGAACAGGGCCGGTTGGGTCGCGAACAGGGTCTTTTGCTGTTGCAGGGCTTCCCGGGTCAGGGGCGGCGAGGTGTCCTGGCGCATGCGCATCAGGTCCTGGACCGCCAGCAGCAGTGGGGGCTGGAGATTCTCGACTGGGGTGCCGAGCAGCTTGGCATCGACTTCATCCACCAGGTCTTCCAGGCTCATGTTGCGCGGGCTGTCCGGGGCCTGGGTCAGGTCCCGGGCATAGTCCGCAGCCAGTGCCTGGGTATTCCCTGTCAGCCAATGCACGCGCCGCATCAGGCCCTTGGCGGACACCGCATACAGCCCGTGTGGATAAGCTTGCAGATAGCCGTTGAAACCGGCCTCGGCCTGTTGCAGGACGGCTTTGTCCACATGCTCCAGGTTGGCCATGCTCCACTCGTCGAAGGCGTTCTGCTGGGACAGGTTGAGCAGGGTGCGGGGCCCCATGTAGGCCGCGGTCTCGGCGAGCCAGGGCTGGGTATTTTCCTTGAGCGCGGCAAAGCCTTCGCCGGCCTGGCTGAAGCGTCCGTTGTAGAAGTCGCCGGCGGCTTGCAGGTAGCGGGCAAAATCCTTGGCTGCCGGTGAGCTCAGGTTGCCTGGCAGCAGGTTGCTCAGTTCATCGCCCTGCCAACTGCAGGCGCCCAGCATTTTCACCCGGGAGCGGGCCAGGGCCTGGCGCTCTGCCTGGCTCAGTTGTGCGTTTTCCAGCTGTTCGACAAAGGCCAGGGCGCTTTCGTCGGAGTTGCTGCGGCAGCGGCTGCCTTCGCCGGAGATAAACTGGTCACCGGCGACCTGGCGGCTTTCCCGTTGCAGCCCCAGGGCTTGCAGCCGGGTGTCCAATTCCTGGTCGACAGGCGGTATTGCGTCCTCACTGGGGGCAGCGGCCTCTGCCGGGTGCAGGCGATACGCGCGAAAGGGCACGGGGCCATAACCCAGGCTCAGCTCATATTCGCTCAGGGCCTGCAACGTCAGGGGCAGGCTGCCCTGGTCGGCCATCAACAGGCGCAGGTTGACCCGGTTGTCGTTGCTCGGGCTGAGAAAGGGCAGGTTGTTGCAATAGCTCAGCTGGTTGGAGTAGAGCTTCCAGGCAGGTACGCAACTGTCGTCCGTACTGGCCTGGGCCTGGCCGGCGCACAGCGCGCCAAGGGTCAGGGCTAATGCGCAAAAAACGCGGATACGCATGAATTGTCCTTAATTCGGTGGACCGGGAAGGGGGGGCCGGAATTTGTCGAAAATCATACAGAAGCCATTGCGACTAACCTATGAGGCAGTGGCAGGATTGCGACATTTTCCCGGCCAGGGCGCGTGCTTGAGAGGTCGCGCTGCAAAGCCCGCCAGCCGGCCGGCAAAAGATGCTGGCCATGTGCTTGACGCGCTTTGAGGCTGTCGTAGACTCCGCCCATCCGACAGGGAGTAGCGGCTATGCGGCGTATTCGTGGTGTGGTTCTTGGCGTGGGATGGATTGGCATGGCGTGCCTGGCGCACGCGCAGACGCCCGCACCCGCAGATGACCCGTTACTCAGCAGCCCGGCCCCGGCGGCCGAGAGCAGCGCTTCCGGCACCCAGGCCCGAGGCGTGCTGCGAGCCAAGGACCAGGCCATGCTCGCCAGCGAACTCTCGGGGCGCATCGTCGAGCTGCCTTTCAGCGAGGGTGAGTCCTTCAACAAGGGCGATGTGCTGGCGCGTTTCGACTGTTCGGCCTACCAGGCCCAGTTGAATGCCGCCCAGGCCGCCAGCCGTGGTGCCGGCGAGGAGCTGAACCACAACCGGCAACTGGCGGCGCTGAATTCCGTGGGCCGCTTCGAAGTGGCCAGGGCCGAGGCCCGGCTCAGCGAAACCCAGGCGCAATCCCAGGTTTACCAGGTGCAGATCAAGCGTTGCGCGGTGGTCGCGCCCTTTGATGGGCAAGTGGTGCAGCGCAAGGTGCAGCGCTATGAAAGCGTTTCCGCCGGCGCGCCGCTGTTGGAAATCGTCGACAACCGCAGCCTGGAAATCCATTTGCTGGTGCCGTCGAGCTGGATGGGCAAGCTCAAGGCCGGGCAGACCTTCAACTTCACCCCCGATGAAACCGGCAAGCCGCTGCAAGCCACGGTCAAGCGCCTGGGCGCGCGGATCGACGAGGGCAGCCAGACCCTGTTGCTGGTGGCCAGCCTGCCCAAGGCGGATGGCCTGCTGGCGGGCATGAGCGGCACCGCGCGCTTCGAGGCCCTGCCGTGAACGCACCGGTGGCCGGCGCCGTGGAGCGGGTGTTTGCCCAGTTCCTCGAACTTGAACGCCAGACCCGCGCGGCGCGCACCATCGAACAACTGGCCTACAGCCTGGTCAACGATGGCCAGGCGCTGTTCGGCTTTCGTCATGCGGCACTGCTGATCGCCGGCAAGGTGCGGGCGGTGACCGGGGTCAGTGCGGTGGAGCCTAATGCGCCCTTCGTGGCCTTTGTCGAGCAGGCCGTGGCCCAGCTGTTCAAGCTGGAGCGGGCCAAGCCGGCCACCCTGGTGCCCATGGAGGCTTTCAGCACGGCGCTGCGCGAAGACTGGCAGAGCCTGTCGGCGCCCCAGGTGTTCTGGCTACCTTTGCTGGATCATCAGGGTGAGGTTTTCGGTGGCCTGTGGCTGGCCCGGGATACGCCCTGGAGCCCTTCCGAGCAGGTGCTGCTGGCGCAACTGGGGGATACCTACAGCCATGCCTGGCTGGCCCTGCAACCGCGGCGCCCGTGGCGCTTGCGCCTGACCGGCAAGCGTCAGGTGCTGCTGGTGGCGCTGTTGCTCCTGGGCTTGCTGGTGCCGGTGCGTCAGTCGGTGCTGGCGCCGGCGGAAGTGGTGCCGCTGGCCGGGCGGGTGGTGGCCGCGCCGCTGGACGGGGTGATTGCCGAGTTCCTGGTCAAGCCCAACCAGGCGGTCAAGAGTGGTGACCTGCTGGTGCGTTTCGATAGCACCAGCCTCAAGGCCCAGGCCGATGTCGCCCAGCGCGCCCTTGGGGTGGCCGAGGCCGAGCTCAAGGCCAACGCCCAGCGGGCTTTCGCCGATGCCGAATCGAATTCCAGGATCGACCTGCTGGCGGCCCGGGTCGAGCAGAAGCGCGCCGAGCGCGACTATGCCGCCGAGTTGCTCAAACGCAGCGAAGTGCGTGCCGAGCGCGACGGCATTGCGGTATTCGCCGACGCCGAGCGCTGGACCGGCAAGCCGGTACAGACCGGCGAGCGGCTGATGGAAATCGCCGACCCGACCCAGGCCGAGCTGCGCATCGAGCTGGCGGTGGGCGATGCCATCGCCCTGGAACCGGATGCCGAGGTTGCCTTGTTCCTCGACAGCGACCCGTTGCAGCGTCATTCGGCGCGGCTCGAGCGGGTGGCCTACGAGGCACAGTCGACGCCCGCCGGGCAGTTGGCTTATCGCCTGGATGCCGCGTTCATCGATTCACCGCCACCACGGATTGGCCTGCGGGGCACGGCGAAACTCTTTGGCCAGCGCGCGCCGCTGGCGCTGTACCTGCTGCGCCGTCCCCTGGCCGGGCTGCGCCAGAGCGTGGGCCTGTAATGGCTCTGCCCAGCCTGCGCCCGGACCTGCAACTGACGCCGGCCGCTGCGGCGCTGGACGGCTCGCCGCGCTGGACCCTGGCCGATCCGGTGCGCGGGCGGTACTTCAAGCTGGGCACCCAGGCCATTCGTCTGTTGCGCCATTGGTCGCTGGGTGAGATGACTCAGGTGCTCGACGCGGCCAATCGCGAGCCGGGACTGCCGCTGGGGGAAGGCGAGGTCGAGCAGTTGCTGGCGTTTCTGCGCAGCCATGACCTGATTGCCGCGCTGGACCCGCAACAACGTGCCAGCTATGCCTGGAAGGCTGCCGCAGCGCGCCAGAGCCTGTGGCAGATGGCCCTGCACCAGTACCTGTTCTTCCGCATTCCGCTGTGGCGTCCGGACGCCTTTCTCAATCGCGCCTGGCCCTGGTTGCAACGCTTCGGCCCGGGCCTGTTGCGTTATGGCCTGCCGGTGACCCTGGGGCTGGGGGTGTTCCTGGTCTCGCGGGACTGGCAGCGCTTTCTCGCCACCTTCCCCCATCTGTTCAGCCTGGGCGGTGCCATGGCCTTTGCCGTGGCACTGTTCTTCGCCAAGCTCTGCCACGAGTTCGGCCATGCCTTCATGGCCAAACGCGCCGGTTGCCGGGTGCAGAGCATGGGGCTGGCCTTCATGGTCCTGTTGCCGCTGTTCTACACCGATGTCAGCGATGCCTGGCGGGTCAATGAGCGCAAGGCCCGGCTGCTGATCGGTGCCGGCGGGGTGCTGGCGGAGATGCTCCTGGCGTGCATTGCCCTGCTGGCCTGGTCGCTGCTGCCGGATGGGCCGGCGCGTACCGCGGCGTTTATGCTGGCCAGCGCCACCTGGCTGACCACCCTGGCGGTCAATCTCAACCCCTTTATGCGTTTCGACGGCTATTTCCTGCTCAGCGACCTATGGGAAGTGGACAACCTCCAGGGTCGAGCCTTCGCCCTGTGCCGCTGGCATCTGCGCGAACTGCTGTTCGGCTATGGCGAGCCGGCCCCCGAACCCTGGACCCCGCGCATGCGCCGGCGCTTGCTGTGGTGGGGTTTTCTTTCCTGGTTATGGCGCGCGGCGCTGTTCTTCGGCATCGCCCTGGCGGTCTATCACCTGTTCTTCAAATTGCTGGGGATCTTCCTGATGTTGGTGGAACTGGGCTGGTTCATCTTCCTGCCGATCGTCAAGGAAACCCGGGAATGGTGGTCGCGACGCCAGCAGGCCCATACCCCGCGGGTGCTGCTCAGCGGCTTGGGCCTGTTGGCGCTGCTGTTGCTGGTGGTGGTGCCCTGGCGCAGCAGCGTGGAGGTGCCGGCAATGCTCGAGGCTGGGCGGGTCACGGCCCTGCACGCACCGGCGGCGGCGCGGGTGCGGCAGGTGAATGTAGTGGACGGTCAGCAGGTGGCGCAGGGCGCGCTGCTGGTGGAGCTGGAGTCGCCGGATATCGAGTCGCGCCTGTTGATCGTGCGGCGTGAGATCGACGTACTGCAATTGCAGATGCGGCGCCAGGGTGGGCGCAGCGAAACCGCGGCGGACGTGGGCATTCTCGAACAGCGCCTGGCGGAGGCCGTGGCCGAGTACCGGGGCTTGCAGGCCCAGCGCGAGCGCCTGCTGCTGCGCGCGCCCCAGGCCGGCCAGGTGCGTGACCTGATGCCCAAGCTGGTGGCCGGGCGCTGGGTCTCGCCCAGGGAGCCGTTGGCGCGGATCGTCGAGGATGGCACGCGCTTGCGCGGCTACCTGGCCGAGGAGGATCTGTGGCGGCTGGCGCCGGGGGCCAGTGGGCGTTTTGTCGCCGATGATCCGATGCGTCCGGCCTGGCCGGTGCAATTGCTGGAGGTGGACGCCAACGGCGTGGCCGCCATCGATCAGGAGGCCCTGACCTCGGATCATCACGGGCCGATTGCCGTGCGGCGTGATGAAAACCGTCGCCCCGAGCCGCTGCAGGCGCAATACGGGGTGCGTTTGCAGTTGGTCCAGGAGCAGCCTGCCCCCAGTCATCCGATACGAGGTGTGGCGGTGCTGCAGGGGCGCAGCGAGTCGTTGCTGGGCACGGCCTGGCGCCGCCTGGCGGCACTGGGGGTGCGTGAAAGCGGTTTCTAGAGGGAGCACCCGAGTCGGTGCCGGGGTTCAAGGAGATCAACCGATGTTGCACAGTTCATCAGCCAGCGGTTTGTCCATGCGCCCTTCCCGGGCCAGCGATGGACCTTTTCTGCAAAGCCTCTATCAGTCGGCGCGTCCCGAGTTGCAATGGATCGACGCCGATCCCGAGCTGATCGAGCAGGTGGTCGCCCAGCAGTTCCAGGTGCAGGAGCAGGGCATTGGCGAGAGATTTCCCGATGCCTTGCACTATGTGGTGGAAAAGCTCGACACCCCGATCGGGGTACTGAGCGCCGACTTTGGCGCCCATGAGATTCGCGTGCTGTATCTGGCGTTTATCCCCGCGGCCCGCGGCCAGGGCTTTGGGCGCACGGTGCTGCAAGGGGTGCAGCAAGCCGCGCGGCAGGTGGGCTGCCCGGTGGCGACCGTGGTCTGGGCCAGCAACCCTCTGGCGCGCCAGCATTACCTGGCGCTGGGTTTTCGGGTCGAGGAAAGCACCCCGGCGGCCGAGCGCCTGGTGTGGTACCCGGGTTTCAGTTGAACACGATGTTGAAGTAGCCCAGGGTCGGGTCCCGTCCCAGGGCCGGCTCGCGGGACACGAAGATCGCATCCACCAGGCCCAGCTGTGGCAGCTCCAGGGCACACAGGCCATCGACGAACTGCGTCGGTTCCAGGCTGCGCAGTACCACGTTGAAAGGGATCCGGGCATTCTCCGCCAGGCGTGACTGTGGGCGCAGCTCGATGGATTCCACCTGCACCGGCAGCAGGCTGCCATCGGGCAGTTGCAGGGGGCAGGGCTGGTGCAGCAGTACCTGGAAGTGTTGATCACTCACCTGTAGCAGCATTGAAATTCTCCGTCATGCACGGCCGATGCCGAGGCCCAATGGCCCCGGCGCTCGAGGGCGGGTCAGTTGCGCGAAGGGAAGAGCCCTTGCAGGGCAACGCTGAAGTTGATCGCCAGGTAGGGATTCATGGTGCCAATGGGCAGGCTGCTGCCTGGAGTGCTCAGGGTACCGCCAATGGTGCTGGTGACGCCCTTGAGGGCCACCGGAGCAGAGCCTGGCTGATCGGAGTAGATGGCCGCCGAGGGTGGCCCGGAAGCCGCCGAAGCCCCGATATAGGCATTGGTGGCGGTGGGTGTGGTGACCGCATTGCTCGGGGCATTGGCCAGGTTGACCGTGGTGGCCACGGTGAGGCCGCTGGTGGGGATCACCTGGGGCGGCAGGTTGCTGCTCAGGATGCTGACTTTTTCCGTTCCGGCGACCTCACCGATCACCCGGGGCGTAAGGCCCCCACCCGAACCCTGCCCGATGGGCATGCGCCCCTGCAGGTTGGGCAGGCCGAAATTGGTCTGGCCGTTGCCGCCGTAGAAGGTGCCCAGCAAGGCAAACAGCGCCTGATTCTGTGCCAGGGCAATGATCTGACCGTTACACAAGGCCCAGCCACTGGGAGCGAAGTTGAAGCCGAACATCTGGATAGTGCCGAGAAAGACTTCCATAGATCCTTATCCTTGCTCTTGTTGAGTGGAGCGCATTGCCCGCTGCCTGGGCGCTGTTGGGGCGTCCGCGGATCTGTTGTGCGCCGAGTGACAGCGTAGATGCTGCTGTTGGCGACAGAGGTTTTTTCCGCCTGCCGGATGACAGGTACAAGACCGGGACAAGACCCCGGGGTTCTGACCTACAATCAGCGCGTCATGGACCCCGAGTGGGTGCGGCGATCGATTTGCAGAGGGTGGTGATGGGCGTTCCGAGTACCGATCAAGCGGCGAAGCGGCTGTACCGTCAGCCTGTTGCGCTGTCGCAGCCGCTGGCGCAGTTGTTGCGTGAACCCTGGCTGGCGCCCTTGCTGCTGCTGGCCCTGGCGCTGCGTTGCTACGAGCTGACGGCGGCGGCGATCTGGGGCGACGAAGGCTCCAGCGTGCTGCTGGCCCAGTTGCCATTGGCCGGGATCTGGAGCCACGCGGCCTACGATGTTCATCCGCCGCTGTATTTCGTCCTGCTGCATGCCTGGATCGGTCTGTTCGGCGACTCGATCCTGTCGATCCGCTTGATGAGTGCCGTGCCCGGGGTGATCGTGGTGTTTCTCGGCACTTGGCTGATGCAACTGTTCGCCGGCCGGCGGGCCACGCTATTGGCCTGCCTGCTGCTGGCACTGCTGCCCACGGCGGTGCGCTACAGCCAGGAAGTGCGCATGTATTCGCTGCTGGGGGTGTGGCTGCTGGGGGCGACCCTGGCGCTGGCCTATTGGGTCCGTGCGCCGCAGCGCCCGAGGTACCTGGTGATCTATGCGCTGCTGATGGCGGCCGGATTCTATACCCACTATTTCAGCGCCTTCTGTGTGCTGTCGCACTGGCTGTATCTGGCGCTGGCTCGCCCTGAGGCCGGGCCGCACTTTCTGCGGCGGCGGGCCTGGTGGCTGGCCAACGTGGGCATAGTGCTGTTGTTCCTGCCCTGGCTGCCGGGCCTGGTGGACCTGGTGCTGCACATGAACGACCTGAAGACCGGTGGCGATGTCGGTTGGGAGCCGCCGGTAACCCTGGCTTCACTGCCGTCGATGATCTGGCAGCTGCTGGCCCAGGACGACGGCGAGGGCATGCCCTGGTGGCTGTTCATCAGCCTGCCGCTGTTGCTGACCGCGGTGCTGCTGTACCTGCTCGGCAAGGACCGCAGTCGCTCGCGCATCGCCACCTTGCTGGTGCTCTACAGCGCCTTGCCCCTGCTGCTGGTGTTCGCGGTTTCATTTGTTTCCCCGGTATTTATCGAGCGCTACCTGACGGTGCCGGCGCTCGGCTTGCCGCTGTGTCTGGCGCTGGCCATCGACTGGCTGGCGCAACGCTCCAGGACATTGGCTGCGCTGCTATTGCTGGTGGTGCTGGGGGTGTCGGGGCTGGGCTTGAAGAACAACTACACGGTGGATGCCGAGGATCAGTTCAACAACATGGTGGAGTACATGAACCAGCACACCCAAGTCGGTGACCAGGTGGTGCTGGGCGACATGTTCTGGTACCTGACCTGGGGCTACTACGACCGCAGCCATATCGCCCCGCGGCTGTATACGCCGCCTACTGCGACGGGTGTCTCGACCCGGCCCAATGCTTACGGCTTCGGCACCCTGGTCAAGGATGGCGCTGCGGTCTATCTCGATCGCCTGGAGGACCTGCCGGCGGGCAATGGTCGGGTCTGGCTGGTGATGAGCCGGGTGGACCCGGACGAATTTCCGTCCATTCCGGGCTCCTGGAGAAAAATTGACCAACATGCGGGAGGCGATACCCAGGCGGTTTTATATGAGGCCTGTAATGCCTCTTGCAGCGGACACTGAGGATGCAAGCCCCGAGCTAGAGCGGTCGGCCTGTGGGTAAGTCGGTTTGGTGCCCTGTTTACGGGTGTTTTTCCGACTTAAAAGCTCGGGCATTGATGTCAAAATACAACTAGTGGGAAATATTTCCTTACGCTACGCTTTGTCCTACAAAAGGACTTAGGTCGAGGGTGTAGGGAGTGCACAATTTCCATTTCATCTCAGGTTTGCCGCGTTCAGGCTCGACCCTGCTCTCCGCCATCCTTCTGCAGAATCCGCGTTTTCATGCTGGCATGACCAGCCCCGTGGGCTCGCTGTTCGCCAGCGTTCTGGGACAGTGCAGTGCCGGCAGCGAGTTCGGTTCGGTGATCGATACCTCCGTGCGCCGTCGTCTGTTGCGAGGACTGTTCGAGTCCTACTACGCCGACAAGTCCGCGCATTCGGTAGTCTTCGACACCAATCGCCAGTGGTCCTCCCGCCTGCCGGCGCTGATGGATCTGTTTCCCCAGTCCAAGGTCATTGCCTGCGTGCGTAATGTCGCCTGGGTCATGGACAGCATCGAACGCCTGTACCGGGCCAATCCCTTCGAAAATACCAAGTTGTTCAGCGATGACGGCGAGCGCAACACTGTCTACAGCAGGGTTGAGACTCTGGCCCAGCGCAATCGCCTGGTGGGCTTTGCCTGGGCCGCGCTCAAGGAAGCCTATTACGGTGAACACGCCGATTCCCTGCTGGTGGTCGACTACGACCTGCTGAGCCAGGCCCCGGAAATGGTCATGCGGCTGGTCTACGAGTTCATCGGCGAACCCTGGTTTGAGCACGACTTTGACAATCTGGCCTACGACGCCCCCGAGTTCGATCAGGCGCTGGGCATGGCCGGGTTGCACAAGGTCAAGCGCAAGGTGGCTCCGCAGTCGCGACGCACGATTCTGCCGCCGGATCTGTTCGAACAGTATTCCAAGCTGTCCTTCTGGCTCGATGGGTCTTCCAGTGCAGCCAATGTCATTCGAGTAAAAAACAGCGCCGCGATCAATTGATCGCGGTTTTTTTTGTCCTGATAACGTTCGATCCCTGGTGAGCAGCATGTGGTGGAGCAAGCAGAAGTCGCGGGTGGTACAGCGGGCAGCCCAGAGCAATCAGCCCTTGGCTTCACCCATGATCATGTCCTTGGAGCCGCGCATGCTGTTCGACGGCGCAGTCGCCGCGACCGTGGCCACGGCGGCGGACAGCCATCCAACGGCGGATGCAGCCAAGGTGCCAACGGCTGACCAGACAGCAACCGCCAAGGATACCCATGCCCAATCGGATGCGACCCCGGCCCCGGCCCCGGTTGCGGTGCCTGGCCAGGGTGTGGTGTTCGTTGATTCGCGGGTCAAGGATTTCGACAGCCTGCTCAAGGGCGTGGCGCCTGGAACCCAGGTGGTGGTGCTCGATGGCACCAAGGACGGCCTGCAACAGATTGCCGATTACCTGAACAACCATCAGGGCGTCAGTACCGTGGAAATCGTCGCCCATGGCAACACCGGCGACCTGTGGCTGGGCAGCACCTACCTGTCGGCCGACAACGTTGCGGCCCGTGCCGAGGTGCTCGGGCAGATCGGCAAGGACATGAATGCCGGTGGCGATATCCTGATCTACGCCTGCAACACCGCCGAAGGCCAGCGCGGCATCAGCTTCGTCGACTCGCTGGCGCAATACACCGGGCGCGATATTGCGGCCTCCAGCAACCGCACCGGGATTGGTGGCGACTGGACCCTGGAAATCGCCACCGGCAGCATTGAAAGCGTCAACCTGCTGTCTCAGCAGTCCATGACTTCCTACCAGTGGGGCTTGGCGACCTGGACTGCCAGCAATGGCAATGACTCGGGAACCGGCTCGTTGCGGGCGGCCCTGGCCTCGGCACAAAACGGCGACATCGTGACCTTCAGCAGTGCCATGACGGTAGCGCTCAACAACCAATTGGTAGTGAGCAAGAACATCACCCTTGATGGCGATTTGAACAACGATGGGGTTGCCGATGTGACCCTGGACGGGCAGTACAAGACCAGCGTGGTCCAGGTCAATGCGGGCACCACTGTGACCTTCGATGGCCTGGTGATCACCCGTGGCTTGATCGCCGGCAATGGTGGCAATGGCGGTGCCGCCGCTGCCAACTCACTAGGGGCGGGGATCAGCAACTTTGGCGATCTGACGCTGAAGAATGTCAGCGTGACGGCCAACGCGGCTTCTGGCGGCGGCGGCGGCGGCGGTGTGATCAACCCCGTGGTCGGTGGTGCTGGCGGTGGCGGCGGCGCTGTGGGCGGCGGCATTGGCGGTCATGGCGGCAGCACGGGCAGCGGCACCGGAAATTACGCGGGTACCGCAGGATCGGCCAACCAGGGCGGGACAGGTGGCAGCTACAACCTGGCGTCGATGAGCGGGCACGGCGGTTCCAGCGTCGGTGGCACCGCTTCGACCAACCCCTATGGGTATGCCAATGGCTCCGCCGGTGGTACGGCTGCCGCCAGTGGGCTCTCTATCGGCGGCGGCGGTGGTGGCGCCGGCTGGAACACCGTGGGTGGCAAGGGCGGCGGGGCCGCTGGCGGTATCTACAACGCCAGCAGCGGCAAGCTGACCATCATCGGCACTTCGACCATTGCCGGAAATATCGGCGCTGGCGGCGGCGGCGGCGGTGGCTCCGCTTCCGGCAGCGGTACTACCTCCAACGGTGGCGACGGGGGCTTGGGCGTCGGTGCCATCTGGAACAAGGGCACGGTATTGATCACCGCCGCCAACTTCGCCGCCCTGGGAAGCGCGGTCAACACCGGGGCCAGCGGTTCGGGTGGCCTGGCCACGGCCGCCCTGCCGGGGCAGAAGCCCACGGCGGTCAATGGGCTGTTCAACGACATCGGTGCCACGGCCGATACTGCCTATGCACCAAATCCGGTAGCGACCGTTGTGGTCACGACTCCTGCGCAACATATCGGCAGCACGTCGCAGGTGACCATCACCTTCAACGAAGCTGTGAGCGGCTTCAGTCTGGCGTCCATGACTGCACCCAACGGCACGCTGAGCAACCTGGCCACCAGCGACGGCGGCAAGACCTGGACTGCGACCTTTACCCCGGCGTCGAACGTCAGTGGCGGGGCCAGCCAAATCACCGTGGACAACACCACCGTGACCAGCGTGGCGCAAGGCACGGCCGGTCTGGGCACTTCGTTGTCCAATAGCTATACCGTCGACACCCTCCGCCCGACCGCCACCGTGGTGGTTGGCAGCCCAGCGTTGAACATCGGTGGTACCTCCACCGTGAGCATCACTTTCAGTGAGGCGGTGAGCGGCTTTACCCTGGCCGACATGAGCGCGTCCAACGGCACCCTGAGCAATCTGACGACCAGCGACAATATCCACTGGACTGCGACCCTGACACCCAATGCCGGCAACAACAGCGCCGGCAACGTCATCACCCTGGACAACACCGGCTACACCGATACCTCGACCAACGCCGGCACCGGCGTGACCTTGTCCAACAGCTACGCGGTGGACACCGTGCGCCCGACCGCGAGCATAGTGGTCAGCAACACGACCTTGAATATCGGCGGCACTTCCCTGGTGACCATCACCTTCAGCGAGGCGGTGACCGGTTTCACCACCGCCGATTTGACCGTGGCCGATGGCACCTTGAGCGGCCTCAGCAGCAGCGATGGCGGCATCACCTGGACCGCGACCCTGACCCCTAGCGCCGGGGTCAGCCACAGTGGCGACATGATCACCCTGAGCAATGCAGGT
This sequence comes from Pseudomonas sp. NFXW11, assembly GCF_049887815.1. Lineage (NCBI taxonomy): Bacteria > Pseudomonadati > Pseudomonadota > Gammaproteobacteria > Pseudomonadales > Pseudomonadaceae > Pseudomonas > Pseudomonas sp. NFXW11. The sequence goes on from NZ_JAGEKI010000023.1 coordinate 31,818, forward strand.
GTGCAGGACGCGGCCGGCAACACCGGCAGCGGCACCACCAACTCCAACACCTACAGCGTCGATACCCAGCGCCCTACTGCCAGCATCGTGTTTGCCAATCCCAACCTGGGCATCGGCCAGACCTCCCTGGTGACCATTACCTTCAGCGAGGCGGTGACTGGCTTTACCAATGCCGATCTGACCGTGAACAACGGCACCCTGAGCGCCGTGAGCAGCAGTAACGGTGGCATCACCTGGACCGCCACCTTTACCCCGACGGCGAACATCGTCAGCCCGACCAACGTCATCACCCTGGACAACAGCGGCGTGCAGGACGCGGCGGGCAACGCCGGCAGCGGTACCAGCACGTCGAACAATGTGGCCATCGACGGCGTGCGGCCCACCGCAACTATAGTGGTCGCCAATCCGACCCTGGCCATCGGCCAGACCTCCTTGGTGACCATCACCTTCAGTGAAGCGGTGAGCGGTTTCAGCAATGCCGACCTGACGGTGGCCAATGGCACCCTGAGCGCGGTGAGCTCGAGCGACGGTGGCATCACCTGGACCGCCACGTTCACCCCGACCTTGAACGTCACCGACGCCAGTAACCTGATCACCCTGGACAACACCGGCTATACCGATAGCGCCGGCAACAGCGGCAGCGGCAGCACCGACTCCAACAACTACAGCATCGATACCCAGCGCCCGACGGCCACCATAGTGATTGCCGATCCGGTCCTGACCCTGGGCGAAACCTCGCAGGTGACCATCACCTTCAGCGAAGCGGTGACGGGCTTCACCCTGGCCGACCTGAGCAGCAGCCACGGCATCCTCAGCAACTTGAGCTCAAGCGACGGTGGCATCACCTGGACCGCCACCTTCACCCCTTCGGCCAGCACCAACAGCGCGACCAACGTCATTACGCTGGCCAATACCGGCATTGCCGACCTGGCCGGCAACGCCGGAAACGGTGTGACCAACTCGGCCAACTTCACCATCGATACGGTGCGGCCGACCGCGACCATCGTAGTGGCCAACTCGGTGCTGGGTATCGGCTCCACTTCGCTGGTGACCATCAGTTTCGACCAGGCGGTCACCGGGTTCACCAACGCCGACCTGACGGTGGAAAACGGCACCCTGAGCGCGGTGAGCTCGAGCGATGGCGGCATCACCTGGACCGCCACCTTCACGCCCAGCAGCAACCTCACCGACGCCAGCAACCTGATCACCCTGGACAACAGCGGAGTGCAGGCGGCGGCTTCGGGTAACGTCGGCAGCGGCACCACCGATTCCAACAACTACAGCGTCGACACCCAACGCCCGACCGCGACCATAGTGGTGGCCAACGACCATCTGGGCATTGGCGGCACCTCCCTGGTGACCATCACCTTCAACGAAGCGGTGACGGGCTTCACCCTGGCCGACCTGACCGCGGCCAACGGTACCCTGAGCGGCCTGAGCACCAGTGACAACATCACCTACACCGCGACCCTGACCCCGGCGGCCGGGATAAACCAAGGCAATAACCAGATCGTCCTCAACAACAGCGGCGTGGCCGATGGTGCTGGCAATACCGGCAGCGGCACCACCAACTCCAATGCCTATGCGGTGGATAGCGTGCGGCCGACCGCCACCATCGTGATGGCCGATCCGACCCTGGCGGCCGGGCAGACCACTACGGTGACCGTCACCTTCAGCGAGGCGGTAAGCGGCTTCGACAACAGCGACCTGAGCGTGGCCAACGGCACCTTGAGCACAATGAGCTCGAGTGATGGCGGCATCACCTGGACCGCCACCTTCACCCCGGACGCCAATGTGCGCGACACCACCAACCTCATCTCGCTGAACAACGCCGGCTACACCGATCTTGCCGGTAACAGCGGTATTGGCGTGACCAACTCGGCCAACTACAGCATCGATACGGTACGCCCGACCGCGACCATAGTGGTGGCCAACCCAACCTTGAATGCGAGCGCCACTTCGCTGGTGACCATCACCTTCAGCGAAGCGGTGAGCGGCTTCAGCAACGCCGACCTGACGGTGGAAAACGGCACCCTGAGCGCGGTGAGTTCAAGTGATGGCGGTATCACCTGGACCGCCACCTTCACCCCGAGCGGCAATATCAGCGACACCAGCAACCTGATCACCCTGGACAACAGCGGGGTGCAGAATGCCTCGGGCAATACCGGTAGCGGCAACACCAGCTCCAACAACTACAGCATCGATAGCCAGCGTCCAACCGCGACCATAGTGGTGGCCAACAGCAACCTGGGCATTGGCCAGACCACCGGCGTGACCATCACCTTCAGCGAGGCGGTCACGGGTTTCGACCTGTCGGACCTCAACGTGGCCAATGGCGTGCTGTCCAACCTGACCAGCAGCGACGGCGGCAAGACCTGGACCGCAACCCTGACGCCCACCGCAGCCATTACCGATGCGACCAACCTGATCGTGCTCGATACCAGCCTGGTCAGCGATGCGGCAGGCAACACCGGGTCGGGAATCTCCATCTCCAACAACTATGGGATCGACACCCAGCGGCCGACCGCGACCATTGTGGTCGCCAACCCGACCTTGGCAATCGGCCAGACTTCGTTGGTGACCATTACCTTCAGTGAGGCAGTCAGCGGTTTCGACAATGCCGATTTGAGTGTGCCCAATGGCACCTTGAGTGCCGTGAGCAGCAGCGATGGAGGCAAGACCTGGACTGCGACCTTGACCCCAACGGTCAATATCCATGACACCAGCAATGTCATCAGCCTTGATAACACTGGCTACACGGATCTGGCGGGTAACGCCGGGATGGGGGTCACCGACTCGGCCAACTACAGCGTCGACACAGTGCGGCCGACGGCAACCATTGTGGTGGCGAACCCGGCGTTGAATGTGGGCTCCAGCTCACTGGTGACCATCACCTTCAGCGAGGCGGTGAGCGGCTTCAGCAACGCCGACCTGACGGTGGAAAACGGCACCCTGAGCGCGGTGAGCTCGAGCGACGGCGGTGTCACCTGGACCGCCACCTTCACCCCGAGCGGCAATATCAGCGACACCAGCAACCTGATCACCCTGGACAACAGCGGGGTGCAGAACGCCTCGGGCAATACCGGTAGCGGCAACACCAGCTCCAACAACTACAGCATCGATACCCAGCGTCCGACCGCGACCATAGTGGTGGCCAACAGCAACCTGGGCATTGGCCAGACCACCGGCGTGACCATCACCTTCAGCGAGGCGGTCACGGGTTTCGACCTGTCGGACCTCAGCGTGGCCAATGGCGTGCTGTCCAACCTGACCAGCAGCGACGGCGGCAAAACCTGGACCGCGACCCTGACGCCCACCGCGGCCATCACCGACGCGACCAACCTGATCGTGCTCGATACCAGCCTGGTCAGCGATGCGGCGGGCAACACCGGGTTGGGGATTTCCATCTCCAACAACTATGGGATCGACGGCGACCGGCCGACGGCCAGTATCGTGATCGCCAACCCCAACCTGACCGCCGGCCAGACCACCACCGTGACCTTCACCTTCAGCGAGAAGGTCAGCGGCTTCGACCTGTCGGACCTCAGCGTGGCCAATGGTGTGCTGTCCAACCTGGTCAGCAGCGACGGTGGCAAGACCTGGACCGCGACCCTGACACCCACGGCGAATCTGGTTGATCCAAGCAACTTCATCACCCTGGACACCAGCCTGGTGACCGACCTGGCGGGCAACGCCGGCACTGGTTATGCCAACTCCAACAACTACGGGATCAATACCGTGGCCCTGGGCGGCGACCCGGAATTCCGCATCAGCGATCCGGTGGTGCCGACGCCGGGCCAGCCGACTGTGCCGCTGCAACCTGTGGTCTTCACCTCGCCCACGGGCGACCTCGGCTCCCCGGTGGGTTTCCCGCCGCTGTTCGAGCAGCGTGAATCGGGTGTCGGCCTGCCGCCGCTGGGCAATATCTTCATCGGCAATGGCGGGCTGGCGCCAAGTTATATCGCCCAGGTGTTCGGCAATGAAACGGGTGGCGACGGCAACAGCAGCGGTTTCCTCGGCTTTGGCGGTGGCGATGGCGGGGTATTTGGCGGCAGTACCCTGTCGACCTTGTTCAGCCGTGAATCCACTGGCGATACCTCGGCTCAGAGTGCCTTCGACCGGCACTCGGGCAAGGGGCCGGGAGATGCGTCCCAGGGCCTGCGCGGCGTATTTGGCGCACCGACCCTGGGACAGCAGTTGCAGCAGCTCAAGGATAGCGAGCAGAAACAGCTGCATGAACTAGCCTGGGCATTGGAACAAGCCGGTATCAGCGCAATACCGGCCTGAACAGCATTCGAACATCTGCGCCGACCCGATGGTCGGCGCACATAAAAAGCAAGTAGGACTCAGGGGCGGGGCTAGGGATGAAAAAGAGTCAAAGGTGGTTCAGTGTCAGCTTGCTGGCGCTGATGGTCAGTGGTTGTGCCGTCACCAGTCAGCCGATCGATCGCAGTGTTAGCGAACAGCGGGCGAAAACCGATCTGCAGCATATGTACCAGGGTCAGGAACCCCTCAGCGGGCCCCTGACCTTGCACCAGGCCATGGCCCGGGCCGTGAAATACAACCTCGAAGGCCGGCTGAAGATCATGGAGGAAGCCCTGGCCAAGCGGCAGCTGGACCTGGCCAGCTTCGACATGCTGCCGCGCATGGCGCTTTCGGCGGGTTATGCCGGGCGTAACAACATCAGTGCTTCCAGTAGCCAGAGCGTGCGCACCGGTACCCAGTCCCTGGAACCTTCGACCTCCCAGGACCGCGACCGCAACGTCGCCGACCTGACCATGGTGTGGAACGTGCTCGACTTCGGCGTCAGCTATATCAGCGCCAAGCAGCAGGGTGACCAGCGGCTGATTGTCCAGGAGCGCCGGCGCAAGGTGATCAACACCATTGTCCAGGACGTGCGTTCGGCCTATTGGCGGGCGGTGGCGGCCGAGCGCCTGCTCAAGCAGATCGACAGCCTGATGGCGCGGGTCGAGGTGGCGCGGGGCAACAGCCAGAAAATGAGCGACCAGCGCATTGGCGATCCGGTCCAGGCCCTGGGCTACCAGCGCGCCCTGATCGAGGCCACCCGCCAACTCGAGGAGCAGCGCCGGGCGCTGTCCCTGGCCAAGACCGAACTGGCGACCCTGATCAACCTGCCCCTGGGCACTGAGCTGACCCTGGCCACCAGCGATGACTATCCGATTCCCGAACTCAAGGTCGATTTGCGTCGGCTGGAACAGGAAGCCCTGGCCAGCCGCCCGGAACTGCGCGAGCAGGACTACCAGACCCGCATCAGTTCCGCGGAGACCCGCAAGGCCATGCTGCGCCTGCTGCCGGGCCTGGAGTTCTCCGCCGGCGGGCATTACGACAGCAACTCGTTCCTGGTCAACGACAAGTGGGCCGATTATGGGGTCAAGGTCACCTGGAACCTGTTCAACGTGATTTCCGCGCCAGCGGCCATCGATGTGGCCAAGGCCGGTGAGGAAGTCGCTGCCGCGCGGCGCCAGGCCATGTCGATCGCCGTGCTGGCGCAGCTGTATGTGGCCAATGCCAACTACCGCGACGCCTTGCGCCAGTTCCAGACCAACCAGCAACTGGCCGAGATCGATGGGCAGATCGTCGGCCAACTGCGTAACCGCCACGAGGCGGCGGGTATTGGCGAGCTGGACCTGATCCAGGGTGAGCTCAACACCCTGCAAGCCGATCTGCGGCGCGACCTGGCCTATGCCGACCTGCGCAATGCCTATGGGCAGATCTTCGCCAGTGCCGGGCTCGACCCACTGCCGGACCAACTGCAATCGACCCAGGTGCAAACCATTGCCAGCGCCCTGGCCAGCCGTGAGGCGCAGTGGGCGGCGGGCAATATCACGGTACCGGCGAGCCATGCCCCAGCCCAGTAACCTGGTGGCGCCCCAGGCCAGCATCAGTCGCGGGCAACGGGAGGGGCGCAACGGCCATCGCGGCGCGGCGATCCTCCTGACCGGGTTGCCGGCCGCGGGCAAGTCGACCCTGGCCCAGGCGCTGCAGGCCGAGCTGTTCCGGCGTGGTGCGCAAAGCCTGGTGCTCGATGGCGATGCCCTGCGCAGCGGCCTGAACAGCGACCTGGGGTTCAGCGTTGCCGAGCGCCAGGAGAACATTCGCCGGGTCAGCGAGCTGGCGGCGTTGCTGGTGGACAACGGGCAGATCGTGATCCTGGCGTTGATCGCGCCCCTTATCGAGCTGCGGGAGATCTTCGCCCGGCGCCTCGGCGAGGATTATCACGAGGTCTGGTGCAGCGCTTCCCTGGCGGTCTGCGAACAGCGTGACCCTAAGGGCCACTACGCCCGCGCGCGGCGTGGCGAGTTGCCGGCCTTCACCGGTATTTCGGCACCCTATGAAGCACCGCCGGCCGCCGCCCTGGAGCTGGACACGGGCGGGCAACCGGTGGCCACCTGCCTCGAACAACTGCTGGCCTGGCTCGGCGAGAGCCGGGTGTTGTCAGGGCCATGAACCGTCCGGCCTATTCGCGTCTGCCGGTGCAGCTGGATCTGGTGCTGTTGCTGGAGGCCCTGGCCGGGGTGGATGCCGATCACTGGCAGGAGCATTTCAATCACGACTATTACCTGGGGCAATGGAGCGGCGTGGCGCTGATCAGCGCCGCCGATGCGGTTGGCCTGGCCCCCGGGCGCCAGGTGCCGTTGCAACGCCCGGCCTGGTGCGATGAACCGCGCTGGCAGCGGGCCTTGCAGCCCCTGGCGGTGGAACTGGTGAGCGCACGCTTGCTGCGGCTGGGGCCCGGCAGCCGGATTCTTGAGCATTGCGACCCCGACCTGTCGGGCGAACAGGCCGACCTGCGCCTGCACGTGCCCCTGCTGAGCCCGCCGGCAGTGGACTTCATGCTGGACGGCCAGCGTATGCCGTTGGCCGCGGGCGAGTGCTGGTTCCTGGACCTGGCGCGACCCCATAGCGTGAGCAATGCCGATAGCGTCGAGCGCATCCACCTGGTGCTCGACTGTCGTCCCGGGCCCTGGCTGGAACAGGCGATCCGCGACGGAGTTGCCACTACGCCGACACCGGGGAACGGGCAGGCCGCCGAGGCTTTTGCCGCGTTCCGTCAATGGGTCACGCAAGACCCGCAGTTGTGCCGCCGCTTGCAGGCCGAGACCGATACCCAGGCCTTTATCGCCTTGAGCCTGGAGCTGGCGGCCGAGCGCGGTTGGTTATTCGATGCCGATGAAGTGCGTTCGGCCATGTCCCGAGGACGCCGCCAATGGCAACAGCAATGGCTGCTCTGAACCTGCAAGGCTGGCTGCCGATCCGCATCTGGCGGGCGGAGCCGGAGCTGGACTGGCGTGTCGACTGGTGCTGGTTCGGCGAGCAAGCGCTGACCCAGCCATTCTTTCGCGATGCGGTGGAGCAGGCCCTGCGCTTGCCGTTCAACCAGGCCCTGCGTCGCGAAACGCCGCTGGCGACCCTGGATCAATGGCGCCTGCAAAGCCCGGGGCTGAGCCCTGGCCTGTTCATCTTCCATGCGTCGCGCTGTGGCTCGACCCTGGTGAGTCAGATGCTGGCGCAGCTCGAGAGCCATATCGTGATCTCGGAACCGCCGCCGCTGGACAGCCTGCTGCGCGGCGAGCTGAGTGTTGCACAGCGACAGATGGCGCTCCGGGGGCTGCTCAGCGCCTATGGACAACCCCGGCGCGGGGGCGAATCGCAGCTGGTGGTCAAGCTCGACGCCTGGAACATCGGCGAACTGCCCTGGTTGCGCCAGTGCTTCCCGAGTACCCCCTGGTTGTTTCTTTATCGCGATCCACTGGAGATTGCCGTTTCCCACCTGCGTCGCCCGGGGATGCACATGGTGCCGGGCCTGATCGGCCCCAGCGCGCTCGACTCCGAACCCTCTGGCGAGCGCGAAAGCTATATCGCCCGACGCCTTGGCCGGTTGCTGCAACGGGGCTTCGATCACAGCCGCGAGCACGCTGGCCTGCTGCTCAACTACCAGGAGCTGCCAGCGGCCATGGACGGCCGCCTGGGGGATTTCCTCGGCCTCTCCCAGGCCCAGCGCAGCCGGGCACTGGCCTGTAGCTCCTGGCATGCCAAGCAGCCGGAGCAAGCTTTTCACGGCGATTCCGAGGACAAGCGCCAGGCCGCCTCGGCGGCCCTGATCGAGCAGGTGCAGCGCTGGGCCCGAGGGCCCTATGAGCGCCTGGAACGCCGGCGCCTGGGCAGCGCCTGAGTGCCCGCACACCGTTTGGAAGTTTGTCCGGCAGGCGTCCGGCGCCGGCCTAGACTTGCATCAGGAGCCACAGTCCTGTCCCCGGGTACGGGGCACCGAGGTGCATCATGCGTATGGCAAAAACCGTGCAACACAGCCTGGAGCAAGCCCATTGCGAGTTTGATCTGGTCACCCATCCGCACTCGGCCAGCAGCCTGGAAACGGCGCGGGTCGCCGGGGTGCCGGCGGAGCGGGTAGCCAAGTCGGTGATCCTCGACGATCACCACGGCCGTTACCTGATGGCGGTGCTACCCGCCAGCCGGCACCTGGACCTGAGCAAGGTGCGCGGCAGCAGCGAGTGGCAGATCACCCGGGAAAGTACCCTGGCCTACCTGTTCAACGATTGCGAGCGCGGCGCGGTGCCGGCCCTGGGTGAATCCTACGGGCTGGACGTGGTCATCGACCCCTTGCTGACCCGGCAGAAAGACATCTACCTGGAAGCCGGCAATCACCACAACCTGGTGCACATGAGCATGGCCCAGTACCTGAAGATGGTGCCCAACGCCGAGGTCTGCGAAGTCTGTCATTAGAAGGGGAACTCGACCATGGAATCACCGACCCACAACCTGCCGGCCCTGTTCAAGCAGTTGGGGCTGGCCGACGACCCGGTCAGCATCGACCGCTTCATCGCCACCCATTCGCCGCTCAAGCCGGAGCTGCATCTGGCGGATGCCTTCTTCTGGAACAAGAGCCAGGCGGATTTCCTCCGCGATGAAGTGCTCGACGATGCCGATTGGGCGGAGGTGGTGGACCAGCTGGATGTGCTGTTGAGGAGAGGGCGCGGGGGCTAGATGCTCGGCAGAGGCGGCCATTGGCGTGCGGTGTGCAGCAGCGCCAGGATCTGGATGCTGTCCTGGGCAACCTGATAGACCAGGCGGTAGCTGGGGTGAGGAATCAGCTCGCGAGTGCCTTCGATCAACCCGATGTTGCCAAGGAGAGGGTTGTGGACGAGGTGTTCGACGCACTCACTGAAGCGCTCGTCCATTTCCCTGGCCGCCCGAGGATTGAGGGTATACAGGTAGTCCCAGATATGTGTGCGGTCCTGTATGGCCTCGGGAGCCCAGAGGATCTTCACTCCCATTTCACTGCCTGGGCGCGGCGAGCGGCGAATTCTGCCTCGACCTCTGCATGGTCACGGCCGTTTCCGGCGTCCAGCGAAGCCCGAGCCAGATGCACTTTCTGCTGCAGAAAAGCCTCGTATTCCCGGGATTGCTGCTGCTTCTGGACGAAGTCGCGCATCATCTCGCGCACGATCTGCGAGGCGGGACGATGGGCCGCTTCAGCTTCCGCCATGAACTGATCGCGAAGTTCGGTTTCCAGTTTCAAGGTAAAGACGGCTTGCTTGGGCATGGGGCATCTCCTGGGGCGAGTGTTGAAAAAGTATAGACGTTTTGCATACCCGTTCGGACCAAGTGCCGACCGAGCGATAGGCACGGCTGCGGAATTTGTTACAAAACTTGACTGGATTATTCCGTCAATGACATATTGATAGTTAGCAAACTAACAGTGTGCGAACAGTCTTGTGTCCAACTCCCTTGAATCACTCCACATGAACATCAGCAGTGGCATGGTGGTCGCGTCGCGACATTGGCGGCGGATCTGCCAGACCACCCTGGTCGGCTTTGGCATTTCCGAAGCCTGCGCGGTGCCCCTGCTGATGATCGGGCGCCTGGGCGAGGGCGTGCGCCAGGTCACGGTAGCCCAGGCGGCGGGGATGGAGAGCCCGTCCCTGGTGCGTCTGTTGGACCAGCTGTGCCACGCCGGCTACGTGTGCCGCAGCGAGGACCCCAACGATCGCCGGGCCAAGTGCCTGAGCCTGACCACCAGCGGCCGTGAACTGGTGCAGGCAGTGGAAGGCGAGCTGGTGCGCCTGCGCCATGAGGTGCTGGAAGGCATCAGCAGCAGCGACCTGGAAGCGGCGTTGCGGGTGATCCGCGCCTTCGAGTCCGCCAGCCACTTGCCGGTGCTGCCATCTTGAAAGGCTTTTTCTCCGATATGCCTCCCGCACGGGACTGGTTCTACGGTGTGCGCACCTTCGCCGCGTCGATGATCGCCCTGTACATCGCCATGCTGATGCAGATGCCTCGCCCCTATTGGGCCATGGCCACGGTGTACATCGTCTCCAGCCCCTTCGTCGGCCCCACCAGTTCCAAGGCCCTGTACCGTGCCATCGGCACCTTGCTCGGGGCGGGCGCGGCGGTGCTGTTCGTGCCGCTGTTCGTGCAGAGCCCCTACCTGCTGGTGCTGATCATTGCCCTGTGGACCGGTACCCTGCTGTTTCTTTCCCTGCACCTGCGCACCGCCAACAACTACGCACTGATGCTGGCCGGCTACACCCTGCCCCTGATCGCCCTGCCGGTGGTGGACAACCCCCTGGCGGTATGGGATGTGGCCGAGGCGCGGACCGAGGAAATCTTCCTCGGCATCATCTGCGCGGCGGTGATCGGCAGCATGTTCTGGCCCCGGCGCCTGGCCCCGGTGTTCGTCGGCACGGCGGGCAAGTGGTTCGACGATGCCAGCACCTACAGCCGGCGTTTCCTCACCCGCAAGGTACAGCCCGAAGAAATCAGCGCCTTGCGCGGCGCCATGGTGGCCACCTTCAACAGCCTGGAAATGATGATTGGCCAACTGCCCCATGAGGGCGCCCGCCCCCAGACCGTGCGCAACACCAAGGAGCTGCGCGGACGGATGATCCACCTGTTGCCGGTGGTGGATGCCCTGGACGATGCCCTGTATGCCCTGGAGCGGCGTACCCCGGAACTGGTCGAGCAGTTCGCGCCCCTGCTGGCCAAGGCCGATCAGTGGCTGGAAGACTCTGCCCGCGACGCTTCGGTGGAACGCTGGCAGGCCCTGCGCGACGAGCTCGAGGCCCTGCAGCCCAGCGCCGAGGCCCTGGACGACCGGCGCCAGTTGCTGTTCTCCAATGCCCTGTATCGCCTCGGTGAATGGATCGACTTGTGGCAGGACTGCCGCAGCCTGCAACACGCCATCCACAGCGAAAGCCAGGCGCCCTGGCGCGCGGTGTACCGGCACTGGCGGCTGGGCCGGCTGACGCCGTTCCTCGACCGCGGGCTGATGCTGTACTCGGTGGGCTCGACCATCCTGGCAATCATCGTCGCCTCGCTGCTGTGGATTCTGTTGGGCTGGACCGATGGCGGCAGCGCGGTGATCCTGGCGGCGGTGGCCTGCAGCTTCTTCGCCTCCATGGACGACCCGGCACCGCAGATCTACCGCTTCTTCTTCTGGACCGCGCTGTCGGTACTGTTCGCTAGCCTCTACCTGTTCCTGATCTTGCCCAACCTGCACGACTTCCCGATGCTGGTGCTGGCCTTTGCCGTGCCCTTCATCTGCGTCGGCACCCTGACGGTACAGCCGCGCTTCTACCTGGGCATGCTCCTGACCATCGTCAACACCTCGTCCTTCATCAGCATCCAGGGCGCCTACGATGCGGACTTCCTGAGCTTCGCCAACTCCAATCTGGCCGGGCCCATGGGCTTGCTGTTCGCCTTTATCTGGACCCTGGTCGCCCGGCCCTTTGGCGCGGAGCTGGCGGCCAAGCGCCTGACCCGTTTCAGTTGGCAGGATATCGTCGGCCTCTCGGAAACCGCGACCCTGGCCGAACACCGGCACATGGGCGCGCAGATGCTCGACCGGCTGATGCAGCACCTGCCGCGCCTGGCCATCACCGGCCAGGACACCGGCTCTGCCCTGCGTGAGCTGCGGGTGGCGCTCAATGTGCTGGACCTGCTGGCCTACGCGCCGAGGGTAAAGGGTTTGGCCCAGGCCCTGTTGCGCCAGGTGGTGGCCGAGGTCGGCGAGTACTTCCAGGCCTGCCTCAAGGCCGGCGAACGCCTGCCGGCGCCCAGCCCGCTGCTGATGACCCTCGACCGCAGCCGTCGAGCCCTGGACAGCCAGGGCCTGCAAGGCGACGACGAAACCCGCCGGCACCTGCTGCACGCCCTCAGCGGCCTGCGCCTGGCCCTGCTGCCGGGGGTGGAATTCCTCGGTAGCGCCGAACCTGAACCACCCCTTCCCCATGGCATCGATGGAGCGCCCCTATGATCGGTGATCTGGATATCAGCGGGGTGTTCCTGCCCACGCTGCTGGTGCTGATGGGCATCACCTATGGCTTGTACCTGCTGGTGCACGGGTTGCTGACGCGATTGCACTTTTACCGCCTGGTCTGGCACCGGGCGCTGTTCAACGTGGGTCTCTACGCGCTGCTGCTGGGCGTGGTGGACTCTCTCAGTCGATACCTGATGACATGAAAAAACCTTTATTGACCCTCGGCCGTGTGGTCCTGACGTTATTGGTGGTGACCTTCGCGGTCGTGGTGGTGTGGCGCATGGTGCTGTACTACATGTTCGCGCCCTGGACCCGGGACGGGCACATCCGCGCCGACATCGTGCAGATCGCCCCGGATGTGTCCGGGCTGATCCAGCTGGTGGAAGTGCGCGATAACCAGTGGGTGAAACGTGGCCAGGTGCTGTTCAGCATCGACCAGGACCGCTTCAAGCTGGCCCTGCGCCAGGCCCAGGCCGCCCAGGCCGACCGCGCGGAAACCCTGGCCCAGGCCCAGCGCGAGGCCAAGCGCAACCGTGGCCTGGGCAACCTGGTGCCCCGCGAGCAGTTGGAGGAAAGCCAGTCCCGCGAGGCTCGTGCCCAGTCGGCGCTGGCCGAGGCCCAGGTGGCGGTGGACAGCGCCCAGCTCAACCTTGAGCGCTCGGTGGTGCGCAGCCCGGTGGACGGCTACGTCAACGACCGTGCGCCACGCAGCCAGGAATTCGTCACTGCCGGGCGCCCGGTGCTGTCGGTGGTGGACAGCAACTCCTTTCATATCGACGGCTATTTCGAGGAAACCAAGCTCGACGGCATTCATATCGGCCAGGCCGTGGATATCCGGGTGATTGGCGACCGTGCGCGGTTGCGCGGGCATGTGGAAAGCATCGTCGCCGGGATCGAGGACCGTGATCGCAGCAGCGGCTCCAACCTGCTGCCCAACGTCAACCCGGCCTTCAGCTGGGTGCGCCTGGCCCAGCGGATACCGGTGCGCATCGCCTTCGACGAAGTGCCGGCGGATTTCCGCATGATCGCCGGACGTACCGCCACGGTGTCGATCCTCGATGACCAGGCCAAGCGGGAGCCCGGGCAATGAACCACGGCGCACGTTTGGCCCTGGCCGGGCTCGGCCTGCTGCTGTCGGCCTGCCAGATGGTCGGCCCCGATTACCAGGTGCCCAAGGATGCCGCGCTGCAACGCCAGGACCTGCAGGGCGAACTGGCCGGCAAGGGCGCTGATGTGCTCTCGGCGCCGGTGCCCGCCGACTGGTGGCGACTGTACCGGGACCCGCGCCTGGACCAGTTGGTGCAGCAGGCCCTGGCTTCCAATAGCGACTTGAGGGTGGCTGCGGCCAACCTGGCCCGGGCTCGGGCCCAGGTGGACGAAGCCCAGGCCGCTGGCGGCTGGAGCGGTGGGGTCAAGGCTGGGGTCGAGCGCTTGCAGGAGTCCGGCGAAGCCTTTCTGCTGCCGGAAAAAGTACCGGTGGCCAATGTCGGCAACCTGTCCATCAGCACTTCTTATCAGTTCGACTTGTTCGGCACCCTGCAACGGGGCATCGAGGCGGCCAAGGCCAATGCCGATGCCACCCAGGCCGCGGCGGATATCGCGCGCATCACCCTGGTGGCGGATGTGGTGCGGGCCTATACGCAAGTTTGCGCGGCCAATGAAGAGCGTGAGATCGCCGAGCATTCCCTGAGCCTGCAAGCCCAGAGCACCGAGCTGACCCAGCGCCTGCGAGATGCCGGGCGTGGCGATGAAACCCAGGTCACCCGCTCTCAGACCCAGTTCAAGTCGTTGCGCGCCGAGTTGCCGCGCTACGAGGCGGCGCGCCAGTCGGGGCTGTTCCGCCTGTCGATGTTGCTGGCCAAGCCACTGGAGCAATTGCCCGCGGGCACCGCCAGCTGCGCCGAGCTGCCGCATATCGCCCAGTTGTTGCCGGTGGGCGATGGTGCCGCGCTGCTCAAGCGCCGTCCCGACGTGCGCCAGGCCGAGCGCCAGCTGGCGGCCGCCACGGCGCGCATCGGCGTGGCCACCGGGGCCCTGTATCCGGATATCAGCATTGGCGCCACGGTGGGCACCGTGGGCCTCCTCGACAACCTCGGCAAGGCCTCCACCAATCGCTGGGGGTTCGGCCCCCTGATCAGCTGGACGGTACCGGCCAATGGCGCTCGCGAGCGCATTCACCAGGCCGAGGCCGCGAGCCAGGGCGCCCTGGCGCATTTCGACGGTGTGGTGCTCAACGCCATCCGTGAAACCCAGACCGGCCTGGCCCAGTACAGCGCCCAGTTGCAGCGTCGCGAGGCCCTGGCGGACGCCGAGCAGTCGGCGCAGTTGGCCGCCGACCAGACCCATCGTTTCTTCCAGGCCGGGCGTGCGTCGTTCCTCGCCGACCTGCAAGCCACCCGCACCTACACCGATATGCGTGCGCAACTGGCGGCAGCCAATACCCAGGTGGCCATGAGCCAGATCGATTTGTTCCTGGCCCTGGGGGGCGGCTGGGAAAGCGGACGAACGCAAGGCTCGCCAGCCACGCAACCCTGAGGCCGTTGCTATGCTTTGATCAACTGCCAAAATACTGCGTGCAACAGGCTTGGCAGTCGATCAAGGCATGTGATGGTCACGGGGATTCCAATAATGAAAAACCCTTATGCACCGGGCTTCTGGTGCGCGCTCTGCGCACTGGTATTGCTGTCCGCCACCTATTTCTACGGCATCATGCTGGCCCATCAGATCGACCGAGCTATGGTGTTCCTCGACAGCGCCAGCGCGTTGATCGCGGTGATGGCCATTGGCGTGGTGGCCTGGGCCTCCTTCCAAAGCCAGAAAATCAAGAGAAAGCAGCTCGAGCAGAGCAAGACCCTGGTGGTGATCTGGGACACCAAGGTGGCCCTGCGCCGGGTTGAAACCGTGTTCGACCGCTATTTCTGGGGCAGTTACTGGCAGCCGGGGCGAACCTTCGCCGAAGTCATGGGCGAACTCACCGGCACCCCCCTGGAAAAGAGCCTGGAAGCCCTGAAGAAGCAGTGCGTGCTGCTGGATAAGCAGGCGGATGACGGCCACCACTGGTCGAGCAATGCCCGGGAGCTGTCGGATGTCGCCACCGCCATGGCCCGAGAGCGCTACCAGCTGGACTTCTGCGACCCCCGTGGCGAGTCCCGGGGCAACAACGCGGTGATCGACCGAGACTTCGAGGTGCTGGTCTACACCTGGAGCGCCCGCCTCAAGAGCTTCGACCACCAACTCGATGCGCTGGAGCTTGAATACTCCTAAACGGCGCGCCGCAAGCTTGGAGCTAGAAGCTTGTGGCTTGGCGTTGGCTGCTTGCGGTAACCTTCGCCGGTTTTTACGCGGAGTCGAGCCGCGACCCGATATGGGTTCAGGGAAGACCAGCACACCTTCAAACAATGGATAGCAATCGGGTCAGACATGAATAAATCAGCAGGCGTACTGTTAGGAATCGTCGTCGCAGTGGGGGCCATCAGTGTCGGCGGTGCCTGGTACACCGGCACCAAGCTGGAAGGGGTTCTGCAGCAGCAGATCGTCGAAAGCAACAAGGAGCTGCAAGCCGCGCTGCTTGGCTATGACGCCACCGCGACCCTGGAGCTGGTGTCCCTGGACCGTGGCCTGTTCAGCAGCACCGCGCATTACCGCCTCAAGGGCCAGGGCGAGGTGTTCCACGGTGACCTGGAGCTCTTGGTCACCGATCGCATGGAGCACGGCCCGCTGCCGTTCTCGCGCCTGGTTCGCCTGAAGTGGCTGCCGGTGATGGTGGCCAGCCACTACGAGCTGGAAAATACCTCGCAGACCGATAAGTGGTTCGCCGCCACCAAGGGCGCCGTGCCCTTCAAGGGCGACGTCAATATCGGCTACGACCTGTCTGCCGAAGGCAACTTGGAATTCGCGCCGATGGAACTGGCCCTGGACCAGGAGTCGAGCCTCAAGTTCTCCGGCATGAAGCTCAATATCGCGGTTAGCGATAACCGCCAGAAAGCCAAGGTCGACGGCTATATGGACAGCCTGAGCCTGGCGCTCAGCGCGCCGGACCGGGCTCCGGGCAAGCTGGAAATCAACGGCCTGACCCTGGCCAGCAACCTGAGCAAGAGCAGCTTCGGCTACTACCTGGGGCAAAACACCCTGGAGCTGGCTGGCACCAAGGCCACTTTCGGCGACAAGCAGTCGGTGCTGACCCTGAAGAACTTCGAGCAGAAGACCTCCACCGAAGAGTCCGGCAGCAACGTGAATGGCCGTGCCGATTACCGGGTGGGCGAGATCACCTTCGACGGCAAGGCCGTGGGTTCGGCCGAGATGCTCTGGAGCATGAAGAACCTCGACAGCCAGGGCATGCTTGAGTTGATGCAGGTCTACCAGACCGTGTTGCAGCCATATCAGAAGGCCGCTACCGAGGCCGCGGCCCAGGGCGAGTCGGCTCCGGAACTGCAAATGAGCGATAGCGAGCAGGTCAAGGTCCGCGAGGCGGTGAACAAGGTCCTGGCCGCCAGGCCGCAAATCGCCCTGGAAAGCCTGGCCCTGAAGACCGGCAGCGGCGAAAGCCGTTTCAGCCTGAGCCTGGACCTGGCCAAGCCGCAGAACCTGGAACTGCCTCCGGCGGAGCTGGGCAAGCAACTGATCAGCCAGCTGGACGCCAAGTTGTTGCTGTCCAAGCCGATGCTGGCGGACGTGGCCGCCATGCAGGCCCAGGCCGAAGGCCTGACCGATGTCAAACTGATTGCCGAGCAGAGCGCCGCCACCGCGGAAATGCTCAGTGCCATGGCCCTGGCCACCCAGTTGGCGAAACTCGAAGGCAATAACGTGGTGTCGAACCTGCACTACGCCAACAATGAAGTGAATTTCAATGGTCAGAAAATGACCGTCGAACAGTTCGTTGGTTTTGTCATGAGCAAACTGGGCGGTGCCGGCGCCATGCAATAAGGTTTCCAGGGTCGCCCGGCGACCTGCGTGCTGCAATCTCGACGCCCGGATCTGTGTGTTCATACAGGCCGGGCGTTGTGCTTTCTGCGCTCCATCCGCCGTGTTTGCAGCGGCAATCCTCCCGCCTCAAGGCCCGTTCCAGTGCGCTTGGGCGATCTGATTCTGAATAATTATGGCGTTGCAATTTCTCGACTAACCTTCGTGGAAGAATTCTCCCGGAAAGCTTTGCCGGGTCGTTCGTTCCTGCTGCCTGACGCTTGAAGGTTAGGGACAGCGCAGAGCTCCGGTCTGCTATGTAAGGATGCTGACGAAATGCCATGTACCGCTCACCCTTCTCGTCGTTATGGTCTGCGCCCGTTGTTTCGTCTGGCACTGTGCGGCCAATTGCTCTGGTCCGGGATCGCCTGTGCCGATCCTGCTTATGACCAACTGGTCATCCAGGCCCGGGCCGGCAGCTATGCCCCGGCCCTTGATCACCTGCGCCAGCTGCCGCCCAACGCCTTGAACAACGGCTTGGTCAGCGATCACCTGCAGATCGCCAGCTGGGCCGGTCTGGATACCGAGGTGGTGCAGGTCTACGAGACCCAGGGTCGCAATCGCTTGCTGCCAGTGCAGGCGCTGACCGCCACGGCCCGGGCCTATCGCAACCTCAAGCAATGGGACAACGCCGCCCGGCTCTATCGCCTGGCCCTGGAGCGTGAGCCGAACAACCCCGACCTGCAACTGGGCGCGGCCCTAACCCAGGCCGATGCCGGCAACCCGATGGAGGCAGTGGCCCGTGGCCGTGCCCTGGTGGCGGCCAAGCCCGACGACGTATCGCGGCGCCTGGCCCTGGGTTATGCCCTGACCCGCGCCAACCTGCTGCAGGATGCGCTGGTGGAGTACGACCAGGCGTTTATCCGCGCCGGCGACAGGCCCGAGGTGCTGCGCGAATACATCTATGCCCTGCAACGGGCGCGCCTGCCGGAACCGGCCATGCGCCTGGCTCAGCAGCATCCGGGCTTGATCGATCCGGTTATCCAGCGGCGCATCCAGGGCGACCTGGCCGCCGAGCGGGTGCGCCTGTCGGAGCTGGCCAGCCGCAGTGAAAAGGAGCGTTTCGTGGTGGCCGACCGCGCCCTGGCCGATTACGACGCCCTGTTCGCCGCCTGGGGCAAGGACCCCCAGGCCCAGGAAGACCTGACCCGCTGGCGCATCGACCGCATGGGCGCGCTGAAGTCGCGGGCCCGTACCGCCGAGGTGATCAGCGAATACGAACAACTGACGGCTTCCGGCGTCAGCATTCCCACTTATGCCCTGCGCTGGGTGGCCTCGGCCTACCTTGACCAGCGACGCCCGGAAGAAGCCGCCGAGCTCTATCCCAAGGCGCTCAGGGCGCCGGATGCCGACAGCGCCTACCGGGTCGAAGACACCACGGCCCTGTACTACGCGCTGCTGGAAAGTGATCGCCCGGACGAGGCGCAGCAAGTGGCCAGCGATCTGGCCAACAGCGAGCCGCAACGGATCCAGCTCACCGGGCAGACCATAGGCGACCCCAACGACGACTGGTTGGACGCGCAACTGCTGGCCGCCCAGGCCGGTACCTACGCAAACAACCTGCCGGACAGCGAGCAGCGCTTGGACGACCTGGCGAGCAAGGCACCGGGGGATGTCAACGTGCGCCTGGCCCAGGCCAATCTGTATCTGGCCCGTTTCTGGCCGCGGCGCGCGGAAGGCCTGCTCAAGGAAGTCGAAAGCCTGGCGCCCCGGGACATCGCCCTGGAAGTGGCCCAGGGACATGCCGCCCAGGACCTGCAGGAATGGCGGCAACTGGATGCCCTGACCGACGATGTGCTTGCGCGCGCCCCGGAGAACCGTTCGGTGCAGCGCCTGGCCCGTGAGCGCGAGGTGCATGACATGGCCGAGCTGCGGGTCTCGACCTACGGCGGCAAGAGTTATGGCGGTGGCAGCAATGGCGCCGGGGCCGTGGCCGGGAGCCGCGATTTTGGCATTGAAAGCCGGCTCTACAGCCCACCCATCAATGAGGACTGGCGAGTGTTCGGTGGTGCCGGCTATGCCACCGGCGACTTCAGCGAAGGCACCGGTCATCACCGCTGGCAGCTGCTGGGGGTGGAACGGCGTACCCGGGACATGACCCTGGAAGCGGAAGTCTCCAATCATTCCTACGGCTTTGGCGACAAGCTGGGCGCCCGGGTGTCTCTGGCCCGGGATATCGACGATCACTGGCAGTACGGCGGCAGCCTCGACTACCTGTCGGCCAGCACACCGCTGCGGGCGCTCAACAGCGATATCAGCGCCAATGGCGGCAGTGCCTTCCTGCGCTGGCGCGCCAATGAAAGCCGCGAATGGAAACTGGCCCTCAGCCCTTCGCACTTCAGCGATGGCAACAACCGCTTCGAGGCCCTGCTCACCGGTCGCGAAGGGGTCTATCGCTCGCCCAAGGTCCAGGTCGACCTGGGCCTGGAAGTGGGCGCCAGCCACAACACTCTGGACGACACGCCCTACTTCAACCCCAAGGCGGACTTCAGCGTGCTGCCCACGGTCAGCATCAACCATGTGCTCTACCACCGCTACGAAACCTCCTGGAGCCAGCAGTTCCAGATCGGTGCCGGTAGCTACAGCCAGCGCGACTACTCCACTGGCGCGATCGGCCTGCTCAGCTACGGCCAGCGCTACAGCTGGAACGATGTGTTCGATATTGGCGCGGTGCTGAGCGTGATCAATCGGCCTTACGACGGTGATCGGGAAACCGATCTGCGCCTGGCCGTCGACCTGACCTACCGGTTCTAGAGGAGTGTGACGATGCACCTGATCAAGCGTTGCCTCCTGCTGCTGAGCCTGTTGCTGCTCGGGGCCTGCTCCCAGCCCGCCGCGGACTTCGTCACGCCAGCCCAGCGAGCGCTGCCGGACAACGAGGCACCCTGGCCGAAGAACCATGTGCTGGGTATCGCCTACCACGATGTCGAGGACCGCGACCCGGACCAGCGAGTGGTGGCGGTACGCACCGATCGCCTGCTCCAGCAACTGGCCTGGCTGCGGGAGAACGGCTATCAGCCGGTGACCGTGGACCAGATCCTGGCAGCCCGCAAGGGGGGGCCGGAGCTGCCAGCCAAGGCCATTCTGCTGAGCTTCGACGATGGCTATGCAAGCTTCTACACCCGGGTCATGCCGGTGCTGCGCAGCTATCGCTGGCATGCCTTGCTGGCGCCGGTGGGCACCTGGATCGATACCCCGGCCAACCAACCGGTGAATTTCGCCGGAGAGATGCGACCCCGCTCGCAGTTCCTGACCTGGGCGCAGATCCGTGAAGTTTCCCGCTCCGGGCTGGTGGAGATCGCCGCCCACACCGACAGCAGCCACCTGGGGATTCTCGCCAACCCCCAGGGCAACATGCAGCCGGCCGCCGCCACCCGGCGTTATGACGCCACTACGGGCCGCTACGAAAGCGAGGCGGACTTCCAGGCGCGGATGCGCAAGGACGTGAGCACCATCTCGGACAAGATCCTCGCCGTGGCCGGTTATCGTCCGCGGGTCTGGGTCTGGCCCTATGGCACCGCCGATGGCTCGACCCTGCAAGTGGTCGACAGCCAGGGCTACAAGCTGGCCCTGACCCTGGACGACGGCCTCGACAGCCTCGACAACCTGATGAGCAGCCCGCGTTTGCTGGTGGTATCCGACCCGGATGGCATGCACTTCTCCAACAGCATCGTCGGTGCCGAGACCCCATCGCCCATGCGGGTGGCACATGTGGACCTGGACAACGTCTACGACCCGGACCCCAAGCAACAGGAAGTCAACCTCGGCAGGCTGGTGCAGCGCATGGCCGACCTGGGGGCCAATACGGTATTCCTCCAGGCCTTCGCCGACCCCAAGGGCGATGGCCTGGTGCAGTCGCTGTACTTCCCCAACCGTCATCTGCCGATGCGTGCCGATCTATTCGACCGGGTTGCCTGGCAGTTGCGCACCCGGGCCCACGTCAAGGTCTATGCCTGGATGCCGGTGCTCAGCTTCGATCTGGATGCCCGCCTGCCCCGTGTCACTCGCTGGGACCCGGCCACCGGCCAGGTTGCCGTCGACCCGAAACAGTACCGGCGCCTGTCGCCCTTCGATCCGCAGGTGCGCCGCCTGATTGGCGATCTGTATGAAGACGTGGCGCGCATGACTTCGGTGGACGGCATCCTGTTCCACGACGATGCAGTGCTCTCGGATTTCGAGGACGCCAGCCCCGAGGCCCTGCGCGCCTATGTGGCCCAAGGCCTGCCCGGCTCCATTGGCGCTTTGCGCGACGACCCGGCGGCGCTGCAGCGCTGGACCCGCTTCAAGAGCCGCTACCTGATCGACTTCACCCATGAGCTGACCGCCAAGGTCCGGGCGATTCGCGGGCCCCAGGTGCAAACGGCGCGCAATCTGTTCGCCGAGCCGATCATCAACCCGCAAAGCGAGGCCTGGTTCGCCCAGAACCTCGACGACTTCCTGGTCAGCTACGACTGGACCGCGCCCATGGCCATGCCGCTGATGGAAGGGCAGAGCAGCAAGCATTCCGGCCCCTGGCTGGAGGCCTTGGTGGATCAGGTACGAACCCGGCCCGGAGCCTTGCAGCGCACGGTGTTCGAGCTCCAGGCCCGGGACTGGACGCAGAAACCTGCCAGCGACCTGTCGGCCACGCAGATGGCCGACTGGATGGGCCGGCTCAAGCGCCAGGGCGCCACCAACTTCGGTTACTACCCGGACAACTTCCTCGAGAACTCACCGGACCTGAAGACCCTGCGGCCCGCATTCTCCAACAAATGGAGTCCTTGAATCATGATGGATCGAATTTTTGCCCTGGTAGTGCTGGCACTGGTCCTGGGGGTACCCCTGGGCCTGATCTTCCTGATGACCGGCCAGTTCCTCATGGATTTCGTCTTCTATTACCCCCTGTTCATGTCGGCGCTGTGGATCGCCGGCGGCCTGTATTTCTGGTTGCACTGGGAGCGTCACTGGCCCTGGGACGAGCACACCCTGGCACCACCCCTGGCCGGCGAGCCGCTGATCAGCATTCTCATCCCCTGTTACAACGAGGGCGATAATGCCGCCGACACTGTCCATGCGGCGCTGGCCCAGCACTACCCGAACATCGAAGTGATTGCCATCAACGATGGCTCCAAGGACAACACCGCCCAGGTGCTGGATGCCATTGCCCTGCAGGACCCGCGCCTGCGGGTGCTGCACCTGGCGCAGAACCAGGGCAAGGCCGTGGCCCTGCGCATGGGCGCGGTGGCGGCGCGCAGCGAGTACCTGGTGTGCATCGATGGCGATGCGTTGCTGGCGCCCGATACCGCGGCCTACCTGGTGGCGCCGATGCTGGACAACCCGCGCTTGGGTGCGGTGACCGGCAACCCGCGGATCCGCACCCGCTCGACCCTGGTGGGCCGGGTCCAGGTCGGCGAGTTCTCCTCGATCATCGGCCTGATCAAACGCACCCAAAGGGTGTTCGGCAAAATTTTCACCGTGTCCGGGGTGATAGTCGCGTTTCGTCGTTCGGCCCTGCACCGGGTGGGCTACTGGAGCCCGGACATGATCACCGAAGACATCGACATCAGCTGGAAGCTGCAGCTGGACCATTGGCACGTGTTCTACGAGCCCCGGGCGCTGTGCTGGATCCTGATGCCGGAAACCGTCAAGGGCCTGTGGAAACAGCGTCTGCGCTGGGCCCAGGGTGGCGCCGAGGTGCTGTTCAAGAACATCCGCGGTATCTGGGAGTGGCGCCATCGCTACCTGTGGGCCCTGCTGTTCGACTACTGCCTGTCCACCGGCTGGGCCTTCACCTTTTTGCTGTCGGTGATCTTCTGGGCCCTGGGCAAATTCATCGTCATGCCCGAGGCCATCGCGGTGCAGAGCATATTGCCGCCGGCCTTTACCGGGCTGTTGCTGGCGATGGTCTGCCTGGTGCAGTTCGCGGTGAGCATCCTGATCGACCGACGCTACGAGAAGGATCTGGGCAGAACCATGTTCTGGGTGGTCTGGTATCCCCTGGTGTTCTGGTTCATCAGCTTGCTCACCACCCTGGTGAGTTTCCCCAAGGTGTTGTTCGGCGAGCATCAGAAGCGCGCGCGCTGGATCAGTCCGGACCGCGGTATCAAGCCCATCGATGACGAAGAAGAAGAGGTGCGTTGATGAGAATCATCCGAACCCGCCAACGCCCCTTCATGGTGGTGGTCGACATTGTCCTCACCGTGCTGGCCTGGGTGGGGCTGCTGTATTTGCTGATGCGCGGCCTCATGCCCCTTGTGAGTACCCATGAAGGGCCGCGCTTCGAGGCTGGCATTCTTGACGCCCTGACCACCTTGCAGTTCTACGGTTGGGTGGCGTTGGTGAATGCGGCGCTGCTGGTTTCCTGGGCCCGCTATCGCCAGCGGCGCAACAAGAAATATCCGCCGCGTCTGCCAGCACCGGTGGCGGACGACAAGCGCCTGAGCGAGACCTTCAAGCTCAGCGACGAGACCCTGGCGCAGATGCGCCAGCCCGGGATCATGACGGTGCACAACGATGAAGAGGGTGGCATCAGCCATGTCACCACGCAGTTCTACCGCATTCTTCCCGAAGATCAGCAGCACCCGCCGCTGAGGGTGGAACCGCCGCCTCGGGTGATTCATCTGCATGCCGAGGGCGAGGGTGAGGGCAAGGTGTAGCCAGGGCGGCGTGGTAGTTGAGCTGGTGCAAGGTGCAGTTCAGGGCATGAGGGATGGCGTTGGGTACTCGCATTCTTGCGGCAGCAGTTGGCGTGCGCCTTCCAGGTCGCCTTGCTGAACCAGCCCATGGATCCTGTGGGCCAGGGGCGTGACATCGGTGATGCGCTGGATCCATTGGTTCACGTACAGGGGCACGGCCTGCTTGCCAAGGCCAATCTGGATCGCCCGGTGTTCCTGGGGCCGCAGGTACAGGTCGCGCTCCGGGTCCCACTGAATGCGCACCGGCGACTGATCTTTCAACTTCAGCCACTCTTCCTTGCTCGCGGACTCCTCGGCATGGCTCAGGCAGCCATTGGCCAGGGCCCATTCAAAGCCCTCGCGACTGATGTCGATGGCCAGGATGCGGGTCTGACCGGCGTCTTTGAAGCCCCAGCCGGCGCGGTACATCATCCATAGGAAAGACGGCTTTATCCAGGTCATGCGCTCCATCTTGAAGGGTGGGGAAACGAAGGTGCCTTGGGCCAGGGCGGCGTCGGCGATATTCTCGGAGTAGGCCTGGTAGACGCGGATAGTGGTGGCGTCGTAGAGCGCGCGGATCTGGC
The DNA here is from genome assembly GCF_049887815.1 of Pseudomonas sp. NFXW11. Lineage (NCBI taxonomy): Bacteria > Pseudomonadati > Pseudomonadota > Gammaproteobacteria > Pseudomonadales > Pseudomonadaceae > Pseudomonas > Pseudomonas sp. NFXW11. The sequence continues at coordinate 56,312 of NZ_JAGEKI010000023.1, forward strand.
GCTGGGGGATGTGTGTAGCGGGTTTGTGCATGGCATTTCCTTATGAAGAACGGGCGGCCGGACTATAAGTCGCTGGCTGCAAGGGTACAAGGCAAGCATGGCAGAGCCTTTTCCGAGAGAGCTGTAGGGCCTTTCCGGCACATCGCCTATTCCGTATTGACTGTATTTCCAGGTGTTTAGCCTCGGTGCATTTTGCTTCTGGTCGGCTAGCCTGTATGTACATTTGTAAATACGGAATGGCTCATGTACGTTGAATGGGACGAGGCCAAGAACCACGCCAACATCCTCAAGCACGGCATCGATTTCAACGACGCCGCGCTGATGTTCCAGCGTCCGGTGTTGTCCTTGCGCGATGACCGCCTGGAGTATGGCGAGGAGCGCTGGGTCAGCCTCGGCTGGATCAGGACCCTGGTGGGCGTGGTGGTCCATACCGAGCGCCGGGGCAATGCGATGCGCATCATCTCGGCGCGAAAAGCCACTAGGCGGGAGGCCAAATACTATGTCCAACGGATCGAAAACTGATTGGGATCGCCTGGCGAAAACCGATGACCAGGCGATAGACACCACGGATATCCCCGAACTGGACGACGATTTCTTTCGCCGGGCCGAGCTGCACCTGCCCGGCAAGAAGGCCGTGACCATTCGCCTGGATGCCGATGTGCTGGCGTGGTTCAAGGCCCAGGGTGCCGGTTACCAGACGCGGATCAACCAACTGCTGCGCCAGTACATGCAGGCCCACCAGGGCTGAAGGCGCGTCGGCTCATGGGCGAGCAAGGCGTCAGCATGGCTGTTTTCGCCTGAAATATTTATTTACAACTACCCCGTTCCTCACGCTCAATCTCCCACCGCGCCGCGCACGAAGCGGCGCGCTCTTTGGTGCAGGCTATAGTCTTGTGGCCCCCTCGATCTCATCCGCAAAAAGGTGCTTTCGTATGTCTCGCTTTGCTTCCCGCAATACTTGGCTGGCCGCCGGTGCCGTGCTGCTGTGCCTGCAGTTTCCCGTGCAGGCCCAGGAGCGTTTCACCCTGAATATCCCCGGGGTCTCGGATGACCGGCTGTTCACCACCGGCAACGCCAGCGATGCCAAGGGTTGCGGCGGGCACAACAATTCCCCGGCCCTGAACTGGACCGCAGGCCCCACCGGCACCTTGAGCTACGCCATCGTCATGCACGACCCGGACGGCGCCAAGGGCCAGGGCGTGGACCATTGGGTGCACTACGGCATCAAGCCCGGCACCCGGCAGATTCCCGCCGGCGCCGGCAGCAAGCCCAACCTGGAAGGCCTGGCCGGGCTCAATAGCCGTAACGGCACCACCTACATGGGGCCCTGCCCGCCTGTGGGCGACAGCGCGCATCACTACATCATCCAGATCTTCGCCCTCGACCTGGCCCCCGAGGCGCTGCCCGCCGGGCTGACTCGAGCCCAGTTGCTGGAGAAGATCAACGGCCACGTGTTGCGTAACAGCAGCGTGGTGCGCCGCTACTCGCGTTAAATTCTTTTCGCGGGCTTAACCCGAATCGCCAGGGGGCTTCGTCTGAAGGGGGGAAAGGATCATTTTCTTCCCGAGGTCAGCCCCCATGTCCCTTCCTCTGCATTTCCTTCGCCCGGCCGCCCAGGGTTTTGCCGCCGGTCTGCTGTTGGCAATCGCCGGCTGCGGTGTTTCGTCCAAGCCTGAATCAGCCGCTGGCGCCTCGACCCAGGGGGCGCTGCAGCCTGAGCCCGCAGCGCAGTACGAGGTGCAGCACGCCGATGTCGCCTTGGCCAAGCGCGTTGCGCATCCCATGCGCTTGTCGGCACCGATGCCGGCGCCCATCGCCGCCCGGGATTCGAGCATCGCCGGCTATCGCGACGAGCCCCGGGAGCAGTACCAGAAGCTGGCGGACAACCCGATCCACAGCGTCGCCGAGGCACCGGTTTCCACCTTCAGCGCCGATGTCGATACCGGTGCCTATGCCAACGTCCGGCGTCTGCTCAACCAGGGCAGCCTGCCACCGGAAGGGGCGGTGCGCCTGGAAGAACTGGTCAACTACTTCCCCTACGATTACGCCCTGCCCAGCGACGGCTCGCCCTTTGGCGTAACCACCGAACTGGCACCCACGCCGTGGAACCCGCACACCCGTCTGCTGCGCATCGGCATCAAGGCTTCGGACCGCGCGGTGGCGGAATTGGCCCCGGCCAACCTGGTGTTCCTGGTGGATGTCTCCGGCTCCATGGATCGCCGCGAGGGCCTGCCGCTGGTGAAAAGCACCCTCAAGCTGCTGGTGGATCAACTGCGGGACCAGGACCGGGTGTCGCTGGTGGTCTACGCCGGTGAGTCGCGCGTGGTGCTGGAACCCACGTCCGGGCGCGAAAAAGCCAAGATTCGCAGTGCTATCGATCAGCTCAGCGCCGGCGGTTCCACGGCCGGCGCCTCGGGCATCCAGCTGGCCTATCAGATGGCCCAGCAGGGTTTTATCGACAAAGGCATCAACCGCATCCTGCTGGCCACTGATGGCGACTTCAACGTCGGCATCAGCGATTTCGACAGCCTCAAGGCCATGGCCGCCGAGAAGCGCAAGAGCGGCGTATCCCTGACCACCCTGGGCTTCGGTGTGGATAACTACAACGAACAGCTGATGGAACAACTGGCGGATGCCGGCGACGGCAACTACGCCTATATCGACAACCTGCGCGAGGCGCGCAAAGTGCTGGTGGACCAGCTCAGCTCCACCCTCGCAGTGGTGGCCAAGGACGTGAAGCTGCAAGTGGAATTCAACCCGGCCCAGGTCAGCGAATACCGCCTGCTGGGCTATGAGAACCGTGCACTCAAGCGTGAAGACTTCAGTAACGACAAGGTCGATGCCGGGGAAATCGGTGCCGGGCATACGGTGACAGCCCTGTATGAAATCGTCCCAGTGGGGGAAAAGGGTTGGCTGGAACCGCTGCGTTATGGCCAGGCCAAGGCCCCGGAACCGTCTGCCAAAAATACCGAGCTGGCGATGCTGCGGTTGCGCTACAAGGCGCCGGAAGGGGGCAGCAGTCGCCTGATCGAGCGGCCGATCAGTGCACAACAACCGGCCAGTTTGACCCAGGCCAGCAGCGACCTGCGCTTTGCCGCCGCGGTGGCGGCGTTCGCCCAGCAACTCAAGGAAGGGCGCTACACCGGCGACTTCAGCTTGAGTGACACCGCCAAGCTGGCTCGCACTGCCAAGGGCGAAGATCCTTACGGTTTGCGGGGTGAGTTCATACAGCTGGTGGAGCTGGCGCAAAGCCTGCAAACTCAGGCGCCCAAGGCCCAGGCGGCGCAGTCGGCGGATAGCAGCCAAGTGCAGAGCCGCCTTGAATAGACACCAGACCCGCAGTGAACAGGAGTTCATCCGCCCTATGTCTGCTGCCCAGTCATCCACCGCCGCCAGCAGCGATGAAGCGCTGCTGGCGCGTTATCGCGCCGGTGATACTGCAGCTTTCGAGCTGCTCTATCAGCGCCATCGCCAGGGCCTGTACGCCTTTCTGCTGCGCCTTGGCGGCAAGGCCGAACTGGCCGAAGAGGTCTACCAGGAAACCTGGCTCAGCCTGATCCGCAGCACCAGCCAACCCCAGGGCCGGGCCAGCTTCCGCACCTGGCTGTACCAGATCGCGCGCAATCGCCTGATCGATCATTGGCGCAAGCACGGCCAGCGCAACCCGCTGCACGACAGCTACGACGAACAACTGCACGGCGAGGCCGATGCTGCGCCAGACCCTGAACAGCAACTGAGCCTGTCCCGCGACCAGCAACGTATCGAAGCCGCCCTGCAAGATTTGCCCGAAGACCAGCGCGAGGTTTTCCTCCTGCGCGCCCATGGCGACCTGGATCTGCCGGAAATTGCCAACCTGACCCAGGCGCCCCTGGAAACGGTGAAAAGCCGTTTTCGTTATGCACTGAAAAAGCTGCGTCGACTCCTGACCGAGGAGGTACTCACATGACTGACGCCCGCCAGACCCCATCCCCCGAAGCACAGATGCTGGCGCATATCCGCGAGCACAGCCCGCAACAGCCGCCGGCCCATCTCGACGCGCTGATCCTGTCTACCGCGCGCCGCGAAGCCGCGACACCCAGGCCGAGCCTCTGGCAGCGCTGGATGCAAGCCTGCCAACGCCCGCGCTATCAGTTGGCCTTTGCCAGCCTGTTTGGCGTGGCGCTGATCATCGGCCTGCTGCAACGCACGCCGGAGCAGTATCCGCAGCAGGCTTTTGCCCCGGCGCCCGCGCCTGTTGCCCCTGCGCCTGTTGCCGAGATGGAGCCCCTGGCCCGCCACTCGGCCGAGCAGGCTCCTGCGGGCATAACCGGAGCCTTGAGCGCTCCGGCCCCGGCGGCGCCCAGCGCCAGTTTCGCCATGGCGCCACAGATGGAAATGCTCAGTGACCAGGCGCCAGCGGACACCGCCAAGCCCGTGGCGCAATCCGCGAAACTGGCCAAGCGCATGGCCGCTCCGGCCGAGCCTCGATTCATCAAGGGCCTCAACCCGCAGTTGCGGGAAGTTCTGCGCCTGTGGGAAGGCGGCCAGAGCCGGGAGGCGGCCGAGCTGTTGCTCAAGCTGCAGGCAACTTATCCACAGGAGGATCTGGACGCACGCCTGCAGGTTTTGCGTCGTCAATAAGCGGCGGGGGCTGGCTGTCACTGCGCAAAGCGCGCACTATCGGGCCAGTTTTCAGAAAGTGAGAGGCCGGTCATGGCACCCCGCATCGACCGCATAGCAGCAATGTTGAACTGCCCGATCAAGGGCGCGGAAATCCGCCAGGCGATCAAGGAAAGCCGCAAGGACTTTGGCCTGGAAGAGGGTGAGGAAGAGAGCGACCAGGATTCGCTCGCTGATACCGATCAGGCACCCACGGACGCCGCAGCCGCCGAGGATGAGTAAGCCCGGCGGCAGGTGCGTTCAGATGTAGGGCAAGGCGGGCAGGTCGATGAACTCGGCAGGAGCGCCGTCTGCGGCCATGCGCCGGGCCCGTTCCGGCAGCAGCCGGGCATGGTTTTCCACTTGCCAGCGATACCAGCTCAGGCGCTGCACGATGCGCCGCCGGCAGGGCTCCGGCAATAGCCCTGGCAGGTCACTGCTGTCGGGCGCTCTGTGGGCCCGGGTCGAGTAATAGTTGAACAGGTTTTCCCGCAGGCCGAAGCAGTCATCCAGGCTTTCCTCGACGCTGTACACATAGGCCTCGAAGGCGGCGCTCAACTGTTGTGCGCCGTTTTCGTGGTCCCGCAGGTAAGCGAAGACTCCCGGCCAGTTGATGCAATACAGGTGTTCGTCCCAATCGCCATCGCGGGTCAGGTACTGGCCCTGGCCGCGAAAGAACTGCAGCACTTCCTCGCGCTCCAGGGCCACTTCAAAGTTGCTTTTCATCTCGAATTCCCTTGAGGTCGGCAATGCTCACCGACAGTGCCACGCATTCGATCACGCAGTCGAAGCCGATTTCCAGACGCAGATGGTAACCGGGGTTCAGGCGTGTGAGCTGGGTGCGCATGCGTCCGTCGAAACGACTGCCGCTGACTGCCAGTTCGCTGATGCCCCGGACATTGAGGGTGAAGCTGCAGTGGCTCGGCGCCTGGGTCACTGGCCAGGTGGCAGGCACTGACAGTCGTTGCAATTCACCGCTCAGGTGCAGGCTCAGTTGCTCACCCTGAAACTGCGGGCCCGGGGTCGTCATGTCGTAGGGGGTGGCCGTCATATCGAACAGGGCGCGCCAGGTGTCGCTGTTGTCGATGCTGAACAACCAGTCATGGGAGCCCCGCTCCCGGGCCGGAATCGCCCGGCACTCTGCCAGTGAAGGCAACTGCGCGCGGGTCAGGTCGGCATGCCACAGCTCCCGCGCCGCCAGCAGCAAACGCTGGAAAAAGTCCCGGCTGTTGTCGATCGAGGCTGGCCACCCGGAGGGCCACTGCTGGTCGTCGTAATCGTCTTCAAGCGGCTCCCAGACTTCCTCGAAATCGAAGTCGGGCTTGTCCAGGGCCGCCTGCAGGACCTCGACCAGGCGCTGCCGATGGCGGAAGTTCTCCCGCGAGTTGAAGTGCGGCAGGCAGTAGCGGCGAATCAGCTGTTCGCGATCGGCGGGAGCATTGGGGTTGAAACGGCTCAGCTCGGCATCCAGGGCCGGGGGCATGTTGTAGTTGGTAAAGCAGCTGATCCAGTAGCGCAGCTCTGGCTCGAATGGCTGATGGTGCAGGGGATGGAGCAGCATCGGGACCTCCTGTCCGGGGGGCCGTGAATTTAGCAAGTTGTGCCAAGCCAGGACAGCCTTGGGCAACTCGTTCCGGCTGATGTTGAGCGAGAGGGAATCGCCGAGTCGGGAGCGGCAGGCTTTGCCGTGAATGTTGCGGTGCTGAAAGCTTTGGACACCAAGTGCTTTTGCATCTCGGCGATGACATTGCTTTAAACGATGCGTGAGGTCATGGCGTCCACTGAAAGGGTCCTATTGGCATGAGCGAACACCAGCAAAGGGAATGGAAGGCAACCTGGCGCGACGAGTACCTGAAATGGATATGTGGTTTTGCCAATGCCGAAGGTGGAGTCTTGGAGATTGGGCGTGACGATCGGGGCGCACCGGTCGGCGTGGACAATGCGGCCCGCCTCCTGGAGGAGATCCCCAACAAGGTGCGTGATGTGCTGGGCATCATGGTCGCGGTGAATCTGCATCAGGAGGCCGGTGCAACGCTGTTGCAGATTGTGGTGCCGGCTTACCCCAGCCCAGTCAGCTACAAAGGCGAGTATCACTACCGCAGCGGCAGCACCAAGCAGGAGCTCAAAGGTGCAGCGCTGTCACGCTTCCTGCTGCGCAAGCAGGGGCTGCACTGGGACGGTGTGCCTTTGCCAGGCCTGAGTCTTGGCGATTGCCAGCCCGCCGCGCTGCAGGGGTTTCGTGCCCGGGCGGCGAAAAGCGGGCGAGTGGACGAAGGGGTGCTGGAAGATAGCGACACGGCTTTGCTGGCCAGTTTGCAGCTGGAGGAGGGGCAGTATCTCAAGCGCGCCACTGCGTTGCTGTTTGGCTATCGACCCGAACGTTTTGTCCCGGGTGCCTACATCAAGCTCGGCTTCTTTATTACCGATGATGACCTGCGCTATCAGGATGAAATCCATGGCGACCTGTTCTCCCAGGTGGAGAAGGTGCTGGAGTTGCTGCACAGCAAATACCTCAAGGCGTATATCCGTTACGAAGGCATTCAACGTGTGGAGCGTTATCTGTTTCCCTTGCAGGCCTTGCGCGAGGCACTGCTCAATGCGGTGATCCACAAGGATTACGCCAGCGGCATTCCAATCCAGATCAGCGTCTATGACCACCAGATCGTGCTCTGGAACCCTGGGCAGTTGCCTGAGCGCTGGACCCAGGAACAGCTACTGAGCAAGCATCCATCTCACCCGTTCAACCCACTGCTGGCGTCGGCATTTTTTCGTGCCGGATACGTGGAGTCCTGGGGCCGAGGTATCGAAAAAATCTTCAGCGAATGTCGCAAGCACGGGATTGCCACACCGCTGTTCGACATTGGGCTGTCCGGTTTGATGCTCACTTTTCGCGCAGACCCATCGCAGCTGGTCGAGGCATTGGGGGAGGCTGCTTTGCCACTGCTGCAGGCGACTACCCAAGAAACTACCCAAGAAACTACCCAAGAAACTACCCAAGAAATCAGCCTGGAAACGGTTCGCGGGCAGATTGTCGCGCTGTTGCGGCAGCAGCCCCTGGCCACCCGACGGGAATTGGCCAGGCAACTGGGCCTGAGTGCCGATGGGGTGAAATATCACTTGGGCAAACTGCGAGCTGCCGGGGTGATCCGGCATGTGGGGCCGACGAAAGGCGGGCACTGGGAGGTGATACCGCGATGATAGTCCCTGGCCCGGGAAGGTAATGGCATCACGGTGTGCCCATAGGTGTCAGGACGGGACAGCGGGCACAAAAAAGCCCCAGGCCTTTCGACCTGGGGCTTTTCGCTAGAGATGGTGCACCCGGCGGGATTCGAACCCACGACCCCTGCCTTCGGAGGGCAGTACTCTATCCAGCTGAGCTACGGATGCAGTGCGGGCGACATCATACCTATGTCGACCCGGGGCGTCCACGCCGGTTTTCATCCCCGCAGGGTTGTCCGTCGCAACCCCCGGAAACCCGGGCCGTAGCGGTAGTTTTTCCCGCTGAATCGTCCTCGCGCTGGCGCGCACCCTGCTGCCAGGTCCGTGCAATCACGGGGCACAGGGAGGTGTGGGAGATGAATTGTTCCATGCAGGGCCAGAGGCCGGCAGTGGTGGCCGATCAACTGTTCGAGGCCAGTTGGAAGGCGGTGCTGCCCGGGTTGCAGCGGCGCGCCCGGCAACTGGCGCGGGGCAATACCGATGGTGCCCAGGAATGGCTGGCGGCCACGGCGATCAAGGCGCTGCTGTTCTTTCGCCGGGCCCCGGGGCGGATTCGCGACCCTCAGGGCTTCCTGTTCCTGGTGCTGGACCATGTGTTTGTCGACAGCTGTCGCCGCCGGAGTCGCGAGCAGCGGTTGTTCGTCGACCTGGCCGATGTCGAGGACGACCCGAAGCAACAGCTGGAGTCACCACAAATATCGGTGCTGGAACAGGTGGAACTGCTGGAGGCCCTGGCCCAGATCAGTCGTCGGGTAGCGCAACTGCCACTGCAGAAGCGCCGCCTGTTTGAACTAAAGTTTGTCGATGATCTGCCCTATCCGCACATCGCCGCCGAGCTGGGGATGAACCAGCCCCTGGCGCGCAAGCATGTGCAGCTGTTGCGGGAGGCGTTGCGTTGACCTGTGCTCAAGATTCACAACTGGCCCGCTCGGGCGTTCCCGTTCAGTGAGCCTGTTTTCGACGCTGTAGCCGGCGCCGCCGCCTTCTGCGGTGGGCCATTCCATCTAAGGAGAGATGTATGCCCGATCCCATGGTCAATTCGCAGATCACCGACGCCGTCACCCAGACCAACGTCAAGGTAGTGGCCGAAGCCCCGGCCCAGGCCATCGCCTCGCTGTATCAGGTGGCCAGTCATTCCACGGGCCTATCGTTGCAGAACGCGGTCAACAGCCAGCAGGCGCTCAATCAGATCTCCAATGCGGTGGTGTCCAAGGCCGTGGCGCTGATCATGGCGATCGGCGAGTAGGGCTGATGCCCCGGGAGAATCGTCATGGCGTGGTTCAAGAAGAAAACCCCAGCTGCGGCTCCGCTCGATGACACCGCGAGTACCGCCGCCGACCCCGGCAGCGTCGACCCTGCGGGCACCCCCGGCAGTTTCGCTCCAGCAGGCGCATCTGGCGCTGCCGGGCCCAGTGCGTCGGCGTCGGCCGCCCCGGCCCAGCCGTCGATGATGCAGAGCATGAACGAGCAACTGTTCAAGCAGGCCGATACCCCGAGTGGCGGCAGCACCGCGGCCCTGAACAGCCAGATCGTCCAGGCGGTGGAGTTCACCAATGCCCAGACCTTCAGCTATGCCCCGGCGCAGATCGCGATTGCGCCGGACATGATGATCAGCCAGGCCGCCGGCCTAGTGGCGCAGTCGGCGGCGGGGTACTTCGACGGGGTCAGCAAGCTGGCCCTGGCGGCCCAGGCGGTGCTGCTCAAACAGATGACCGAAAACATCGTCAAGGAGAACGTCAAGGGCGCTGCCGAGGATGCCCTGGGCGTGCTGGCCACGGACCTGATGGTGGGTGCAGCGGCGGCGGTGGCGGCTGCCGCGGGGGCCATGGAAGCCGAGGCGGCGAGCGTGGCCATCGACAAGATCGATGCCAGCATCGCCAAGTACAGCGCCACTCTGGCCAACAAATCCTCATCCTGAACATGTCCCCGGGCGCGCAAGGCACCTGGGGTTGTGCCCGAGTCCGCGTTGTCACGCGGCCTCTGTTCCCCTGGCGTTGAAGTTCGACGGACTCGCTGCCCAAGCCTTCAGCGTCATTTATCGACAAGGAGTACGAGATGGCGAATGAAGCCCCCAGTGTGTTGCCCACCGTCATGGAATTTGCCCAGATCTACCTGAAGCGCCCGTTGACCGAAATGGAGCGTCAGGTGCTGGCGGCCTATGTCCAGGACAAACCGGTGAATCTTGCCCAGGGCGCGCAGCAGAGTGTCGAACAGGCCCGCCAGCGAGCCCAGCAGGTGATCCAGTCCGACGGGCAGCGTGCCCGGCAGTTGATCGATCAGATGAGCGGTTCCCGGGTGGTCGGCAACACCGACACCGAGGAGCGGGACAGGCTGCTCCAGCAACTGCTGGCATCGGCCGGCTCCCAGGCGGCGGCACCGCCAGCCGCTGTGGTGCAGGCCGCCCCGGCGCCGGTTGTCCAGGCGCCAGCCCTGGCGGACGATCCGGCGCTCAAGGCGATGCTCAAGGCCCTGGTGCAACAGGAAGTCCAGGCCATGGTCGAGACGCGCATGACCGAGCTGGCGCAGCAGGTCGAGGCAACCCTCAAGCAGATCCAGGCCGCCAGCGAGCAATAACCACCCCCTGAAATAACCGCGCCCTGCCCCGGGGCTCGGTTCACAGCAAAACGGCTGCCGCGTTCACTCAATGACACGGAATGCTCCGTGTACCAAACAAAGGAAGTTGAGCCATGCCACTTGTAAATGAACAAATCACCGATGCCGTCACCCAGACCAACGTCAAGGTCGTCGCTGAAGCGCCGGCCATGGCGATGGGCACCATCTACCAATCCATGGCCCAGGCCACCGCGATCCTGTTCCAGAACTCGGTTTCGGCGCAGCAGCAACAAAACACCCTGGCCCAGGCCGCGACCAACCAGGGCGTGATGCAGATCTACAGCGTCGACACCACCGCCGGCGCCGCTGCCACCGAGAAAGTCGCCCAGGGCGGTGTTTCCGACAACCTCACCAGCCTGTTGACGGTGCTCAAGTCGTTCCAGGGCTAAGCCCCTGAATGCCTGAGCGGCCCTTGCACCATTCCTGCTAAAAAAATGGAGTTTTTATGAGCACAGTCAGTCCGCAAATCACCGATGCCGTCACCCAGAGCAACGTCAAGGTCGTCGCCGAAGCGCCGGCCATGTCGATGGGCACTATCTACCAGTCCATGGGCCAGTCCGTGGCCATCCTGTTCCAGAACTCGGTTTCGGCGCAGCAGCAGCAAAACACCCTGGCCCAGGCCGCGACCAACCAGGGCGTGATGCAGATCTACAGCGTCGACACCACTGCCGGTGCGGCAGCCACCGAAAAAGTCGCCCAGGGCGGTGTGGCCGACAACCTCACCAGCCTGCTGACAGTGCTCAAGTCGTTCACCGTCTGAGCCCTTCCTCAAGGCATCATGCCAACGCCCCCGCGGTCTGCAGGCCGCGGGGGCGTTGGCGTTCGTGGGATTGGCTGTGACGTTGATCCGAAAATTTCCCGGTCACTTCGGTTTACGTTCTTTTTTTCGAACAGCCTATTGTCCTTTACCCCTGTTGACCCTAGGATTCGTTTGAGATTTCAAACGCTCTTGCCTGGGTGCCCAAGCGCACGTCTATCCTTGTGTGCGACATTTTCGTGCTTTTACCCAGTGAACGATTTTCCTGACGGCAGCTTTGTCCCCGGCCGTTGAGCGCCTCAATGCGTTCAATCCCCCCGACAGGGCGCCTTTTTACAATCACAATTCGCCCCGCGTATGCGCGGTGCTGTTAAGGAAGCCGACATGCAGCTCAAAGACGCCCAGTTGTTCCGCCAACAAGCCTTTATCGATGGGGCTTGGGTCGATGCGGACAACGGCCAGACGATCAAGGTCAACAACCCCGCCACCGGCGAGATCCTCGGCACCGTGCCAAAAATGGGCGCCGCGGAAACCCGCCGCGCCATCGAGGCGGCCGACAAGGCCCTGCCGGCCTGGCGTGCCCTGACCGCCAAGGAGCGCGCTACCAAGCTGCGCCGCTGGTATGAACTGCTGATCGAGAACCAGGACGACCTGGGCCGCCTGATGACCCTGGAGCAGGGCAAGCCGCTGGCCGAAGCCAAGGGCGAAATCGCCTATGCCGCGTCCTTTATCGAATGGTTCGCCGAGGAAGCCAAGCGCATCTACGGCGACGTGATCCCCGGCCACCAGCCCGACAAGCGCCTGATCGTGATCAAGCAGCCGATCGGCGTGACCGCGGCCATCACTCCATGGAACTTCCCTGCGGCGATGATCACCCGCAAGGCTGGCCCGGCCCTGGCCGCCGGTTGCACCATGGTCATCAAGCCGGCTTCGCAAACTCCATTCTCGGCCCTGGCCCTGGTGGAACTGGCGCACCGTGCCGGCATCCCCAAAGGCGTGCTGAACGTGGTCACCGGCAGCGCTGGCGACATCGGCGGCGAGCTCACCAGCAACCCGATCGTGCGCAAGTTGTCGTTCACTGGTTCCACCGAAATCGGTCGCCAGCTGATGGCCGAATGCGCCCAGGACATCAAGAAGGTGTCCCTGGAACTGGGCGGCAACGCGCCCTTCATCGTGTTCGACGACGCTGACCTGGACAAGGCCGTCGAAGGCGCGATCATCTCCAAGTACCGCAACAACGGTCAGACCTGCGTCTGCGCCAACCGCCTGTACATCCAGGATTCGATCTACGACGCCTTCGCCGAGAAGCTCAAGGCCGCAGTGGCCAAGCTGAAGATCGGCAATGGCCTGGAAGAGGGCACTACCACCGGCCCGCTGATCGACGAGAAAGCCGTGGCCAAGGTCCAGGAGCACATCAACGATGCCCTGGGCAAAGGCGCCACCCTGCTGTCCGGCGGCAAGCCGATGCAAGGCAACTTCTTCGAGCCGACCATCCTCACCAACGTGCCGAAGAACGCCGCCGTGGCCAAGGAAGAAACCTTCGGCCCGCTGGCGCCGCTGTTCCGCTTCAAGGACGAGGCCGAAGTCATTGCCATGTCCAACGACACCGAATTCGGCCTGGCCTCCTACTTCTATGCCCGCGACCTGGGTCGGGTGTTCCGTGTGGCCGAGGCCCTGGAATACGGCATGGTGGGCGTCAACACCGGCTTGATTTCCAACGAAGTGGCGCCGTTTGGCGGCATCAAGGCCTCGGGCCTGGGTCGTGAAGGTTCCAAGTACGGCATCGAGGACTACCTGGAAATCAAGTACCTCTGCCTGGGCATCTGATTTCGCTTCAAGCGCAGAGGGCACGAGAGCGCTGCCCCTTTGCGCCGCTGTAAAAAACGCACTTTCAAGGTGGCCCGGGAAGGCTCCGACAGTCGATCAACGCATGCTGTCGCAGCCGCTTCCCCGCCCCGCAACCCTTGAATCACACCGCTGTAGCAGCGGTGAATGAGGATTTTATGAGCAAGACCAACGCATCCCTGATGAAACGCCGTGAAGCCGCTGTACCTCGCGGTGTGGGCCAGATCCACCCGATCTTCGCCGACAGCGCGAAGAACGCCACCGTCACCGACGTTGAAGGCCGCGAGTTCATCGACTTCGCTGGCGGCATCGCGGTGCTGAACACTGGCCACGTGCATCCGAAAATCATCGCCGCCGTCACCGAGCAGTTGAACAAGCTGACCCACACCTGCTTCCAGGTCCTGGCCTACGAGCCTTACGTGGAACTGTGCGAGAAAATCAACGCCAAGGTCCCGGGTGATTTCGCCAAGAAAACCCTGCTGGTGACCACCGGTTCCGAAGCCGTGGAAAACGCCGTGAAAATCGCCCGTGCCGCCACTGGCCGCGCCGGCGTGATCGCCTTCACCGGCGCCTACCACGGCCGCACCATGATGACCCTGGGCCTGACCGGCAAGGTCGTGCCTTACTCGGCCGGCATGGGCCTGATGCCTGGCGGTATCTTCCGCGCGCTGTACCCCAACGAACTGCACGGCGTGAGCATCGACGACTCCATCGCCAGCATCGAGCGCATCTTCAAGAACGATGCCGAGCCACGTGATATCGCCGCGATCATCATCGAGCCGGTGCAAGGCGAAGGCGGTTTCTACGTCGCGCCCAAAGAGTTCATGAAGCGCCTGCGCGCCCTGTGCGACCAGCACGGCATCCTGCTGATCGCTGACGAAGTGCAGACCGGCGCTGGCCGTACCGGCACCTTCTTCGCCATGGAACAGATGGGCGTTGCCGCCGACCTGACCACCTTCGCCAAATCCATCGCCGGCGGCTTCCCCCTGGCCGGTGTCTGCGGCAAGGCCGAGTACATGGACGCCATCGCTCCAGGTGGCCTGGGCGGCACCTACGCCGGTAGCCCGATCGCTTGCGCCGCGGCCCTGGCGGTGATGGAAGTGTTCGAGGAAGAGCACCTGCTGGATCGCTGCAAGGCGGTGGGCGAGCGTCTGGTGACCGGCCTCAAGGCCATCCAGGCCAAGCATCCAGTGATCGGTGAAGTGCGTGCCCTGGGCGCGATGATCGCGGTCGAGCTGTTCGAGAACGGTGACAGCCACAAGCCCAACGCAGCGGCGGTGGCCCAAGTTGTGGCCAAGGCTCGTGACAAGGGCCTGATCCTGCTGTCCTGCGGCACCTACGGCAACGTGCTGCGGGTGCTGGTGCCGCTGACCTCGCCGGACGAGCAACTGGACAAAGGCCTGGCCATCATCGAAGAGTGCTTTGCCGAACTCTGATGGCACTGTGAGCTGATCGACAAAAAAACCCGCTTCGGCGGGTTTTTTTCATCCCCGGGTGGTCCATGGGGGGATTTGCGCTGTATGGAAGCCCGCGCATTGACTAAGGTGCAAGGGATTGCCTAGGGAGCGTGCTGCATGACCGCTGTTGATCTACCCGCTGTACCTCGTGTGCTGATTGCCGAGGCCGATCCCTGGTCCCGCGATTTGCTCAAGCAAGTGTTGCTCAACGTGCGTTGTGACGCGCGCCTGGATCTATGCGCCGACGGCCAGGAAGCCATGGACCTGTTGAGCGCCAAACCCTTCGACCTGGTGATCGCCGACTGGGAACTGCCGGGCATCGACGGCCTGGCGTTGTTGCGCTCGTTGCGCCAGCGCAAGCGCAACCCGTTGCAGCCGTTCATCCTGCTCAGCTCGCGCAGCGACAGTGCCAGCGTGCGCGAGGCCCTGCCCCTGGCGCCCACCGCCTACCTGACCAAGCCGTTGAATATGGAAGGCCTGACCCAGCGCCTGCAAGGGTTGCTGCTGGATGCCGGCCAGGAGGTTTCCTGCGAGGTGCCGGCCCTGGCCCCGGGCATGACCCTGTGGACCTTTCTCGAACGCCGTCGCGAGGTGGCCGACGGCGCGCCGCTGCTCACCGATGTGCAGCAGGCGGTCAAGCGCAGCCTCAACCCCAACGGCCTGGACCTCAAGCAGCTGGAGGAGGAGATCCACACCGATCCCCAAGTCACCGCGGTGCTGATCGCCGCCGCCAACAGTGCCGCCCAGCACCATGGCGGCGGGGTCCAGACTCTGTCCCAGGCCCTGCATCGGCTGGGCTCCGGGCAGAGCATGAACCTGATCCTCGGCCTGACCCTCAAGCGCAGCGCGCGCCTGAGCGATCCGGCCCTGGCCGACTACGCCGAGCGTTACTGGGATCTGTCATTGCACACCGCGGAATACGGCCGGACCCTGGCGCGCCTGCTGGACCTGGACCAGGAGCGCTGCTACTGCGCCGGGCTGCTGCATCGCCTGGGAGACCTGGCCTTGTTGCGCTGCCTGCAAGAATGGAAGCAGGCCGGTGGCGAACTGGACGACCAGGAAGAAGTCGGCGATGCCCTGGAGCGTTTCGGCGCCGCCTACGGTTCGGCCCTGCGCACCCGTTGGCGTATGCCCCTGGAACTGCGGGAACTGATCGCCTCGAGCTATCAGCTCGGTGGCGGGGTCTATTCCCGCGAGGCCCTGGTGATGAACCTGGCGGCGCAACTGGCACGCCTGACCGAGCATGAAGGCGTGGAACAGGTGGCCCGCAGCAAGACCGCGCGACTGCTGAAGATCGGCCTGCCCGAGCTGGTACGCCTGCGCAAGGGCTGACCTCGCGGCCATCAACCGCTGACGATACGGTTCTTGCCTTGGCGCTTGGCCTCGTACATCGCCGCATCGGCGCGGGCGAACAGGTTGTCGAGGCTCTCGTCTTCCGCCCGCAGCTCGGTCAGCCCCTGGCTCACCGTAATGTTGAAGGCCTGGCCCTGGTGGCTGAAACCCTGGCGCTGGATTTCCCGCTGCAGACGCTCGGCCACTTGCAGCGCCATGAGGGCGCTACAGCCTGGAAACACCGCGGCGAATTCTTCGCCGCCGATGCGCCCGAACAGGTCGCCGCGGCGTAGCGCCGCGCGGCCACTTTCGGCAATGCGTTGCAGCACGATATCGCCCTCGGGGTGGCCGTAGCTGTCGTTGATCAGCTTGAAGTCATCGATATCCAGCAGCAGGAAGGCCATCGGCGCGCCCTGCAGGCGCGCCTGTTCGAATTCGCGGTTGGCGCATTCGAAGAAGTGCCGGCGGTTGCTGCTCTGGGTCAGCGCATCGGTGGTGGCCAGGCGTTGCAGCTCGGCTTCCAGTTGCTTCTTGTCGGTGATGTCCTCGGCGATGCCCACCACTATCACCCGCTGCCCTGGCTCGGGGTTGCGGTTGATAAAGCACTTGTCGCTGAGCCAGCGCACCTGGCCCTGGGCGTCGATGATGCGGTATTCGCGGTCTTCCACCGCGCCCTTGACCAGCACCTGGGCCAGGCTGCGTTCGGCGTATTCCAGGTCGTCGGGGTAGATGCTGTCGCGCCACTGGTTGCTGTCGGCCAGCAGCAGCCCGGCGGGGCGGCCGAAAATCCGTTCATAGGCCGGGCTCACGTAGAGCACCTGGCGGTTGTCCCAGTCGTAGGCCCAGAGCACTGCGTTGACGCTGACCAGCAGCGAGCTGTAGAGCTGCTCGCGCTCGGTCAGCCGGGCGACCTCGCCCTGGGCATGCATCAGCGCCATCAGGGTTTGTGCGGCCTCGGGCCATTGCGCAAGCGAAGATGGAGTATGTGGATTGTTATTGGCCATCGGCACCGATCTCAAAGGGCGTGCCGCCTGGCGTTCGAGGGCGGCTGCAACCAGGCTCGCCAGGGTGGCGAAGCGTTGCTTGAGATAGGGGATCGGGCGCTAAGTTCCCGGCGGCCGGATGGACGCCAGCGGCGCCCGCCGGACGGTCGTCAGGGCCATGGACGGCGGTGATCAGGGAGCCCGGTGTTACGGATGCGAAGCGCCGCCCCAGGCAGGGTGATGGGCCAGTGATATCAGGTGGTCGGGGTTGCGTCGGCTGCGCTGCCGAGCGGGAGCAAGCTCCCTCGCCACAGGGCGGCACCGCCAGCTGCCGATTCGGGGCTGGCGGTGCTCCAGGGGCCTGGCTTCAGGCGACGCTGGGTCGCAGGGAGTAGGTTTTCAGCTGGTTGGCGAAGTCCCGCAGGGACTGGATGCCGCTGGCCTCGGCCTCGTGCACCCATTCCTTGATCGCCGCCAGCATGTCGTGGCCGTTGGCGCTGGTCTTGGCCCAGATCTGCTGCAGCGCCAGGCGCTTCTCGTAGATCACCTTCAGCGCCTGGCTGTGCTCCAGCATGTTCTGGATGCGCAGGTGATGGCGGTCGTCCAGCAGGCTGGTTTCCCGGGACAACAGGCGTTTGGCGCGATGGAACTGGTGGCGCACCGAGTGATCGACCCGGGCCAGCTCCTGCTTCACCAGCGGGCCGATCACCAGCTTGCGGTACTGGGCCATGATCTGGAAACGGTTGTTGAGAATGGCCATGGCGGTGTCCATGTCCAGGCTGCCCTTGCCCTCGACCCGGTGGGCGATCGGCGCCACCCGCTGGACCTTGGCCAGGCGCAGCAGGCAGAACAGCTTGATCCAGCCCCAGCCCATGTCGAACTCCCACTTCTTCACCGAGAGCTTGGCCGAGTTGGGGTAGGTGTGATGATTGTTATGCAGCTCTTCACCACCCACGATGATGCCCCAGGGCACCAGGTTGGTGGCGGCGTCGCGGCATTCGAAATTGCGGTAGCCCACCGCATGCCCCAGGCCATTGATCACGCCCGCGGCCCAGAACGGAATCCACATCATCTGGACGGCCCAGATGGTGATGCCGATGGTGCCGAACAGCAGCAGGTCGATCACCGCCATCAAGGCAATACCGCCGAGCTTGTAGCGGCTGTAGAGGTTGCGCTCGATCCAGTCTTCCGGGCAGTTCTTGCCGTAGATGCGCAGGGTGTCCGGGTTTTTCGCCTCTTCGCGATACAGCTCGGCGCCCTTGCGCAGCACCGTGGACAAGCCCTTGATCACCGGGCTGTGGGGGTCGTCGACGGTCTCGCACTTGGCGTGGTGCTTGCGGTGGATGGCGGTCCATTCACGGGTGTTCTGCGCCGTGGTCAGCCACAGCCAGAAGCGGAAGAAGTGCTTGAGGCCGGCATTCAGTTCCAGGGAACGGTGCGCGGAATAGCGATGCAGATAGACAGTCACCGCGACAATGGTCACGTGGGTCATCAGCAGAGTGACTGCCACCAGTTGCCAGGCGGACAAGCCAAGTAAACCTTCGTACCACATAGGCGATTAGGCCCTCGATAGAGAAAAAACAGCTCAGGCATTATCACCAAGAGCGGCGAGAAAACCAGTCGCCCTTTCAGATAGGAGTGACGGAATGTTTCTTCCTCTATAATCCCGAACTTTTCGTGTGGAAATAGACGGACCTATGTCGGTTTCTTATCGCAATGGCTTGCGTGCCGCGCTGTTCTACCTGCTGCTATCCCTGCTCTGGCTACAGTTCAGTGGTTATTTATTGAGCAGTTTCTTCGATGAATCCACCGATCAGGTCCACTGGCAATCGCTCAGCGGTTACGCCTGGGCGCTGGTCAGCGCGGTGTTGATCTTCTTCGCCCGAGCCCGGTTGCTGCGGGTGCTGGGAGCGGATCGCTGGCTGCGCCACCAGCAGAAGGACCGCGAGCGCCTGCGCCAGGCCGCGGCAGTGTTCGACTGCACCCGCGAAGGGGTGCTGGTGAGCGACACCCAGGGCCAGATAGTCCACGTCAACCGCGCCTTTATCGAGATCACCGGCTACCAGCGCGAGGAAGTCCTGGGCCGCCAGCCGAGCCTGTTCAAGTCCGGCCATCATTCGCCGGACTTCTACCGGGCGATGTTCGACTCGCTGAAGACCACCGATGAGTGGAGCGGCGAGATCTGGAACCGGCGCAAGAGCGGCGAGATCTACCCGCAGTGGCAGACCATCCGCGCGATCCGTGATGAGCAGGGCGAGCTGACCCACTATGTCGCGGTGTTTTCCGATATCAGCGCCATCAAGGATTCCGAGCACGAACTGGCCCACCTGGCCCACCACGACCCGCTGACCGACCTGCCCAACCGCCTGCTGTTCACCGATCGCGCCGAACAGGCCCTGGCCTCGGCGCAGATCCACAAGCGCGGCTGCGCCTTGCTGATGATCGATCTGGATCACTTCAAGATGATCAACGACAGCCTTGGCCACAATGTGGGCGACCAGTTGCTCAAGGCCGTGGCCCAGCGCCTGAGCCAGATGTTCGGCCCCGGCATCACCCTGGCGCGACTGGGCGGCGACGAGTTCGCGGTGCTGGCCGAAAGCTGTCCGCAAGTGGTGCAGGCCGCAGCCCTGGCGCAGCGCATCATCGACGGCTTCAAGGAGCCCTTCGAGCTGGGCGGGCAACCCCTGGTGATCAATGCCAGCGTCGGCATCAGCCTGTTTCCCAGCGACGCCCTGAGTGCCAGCCAGCTGCTGCGCAACGCCGATGCGGCACTGTTCAAGGCCAAGAGCGCCGGGCGCAACGGCTATGCCCTGTACACCGAAGAGCTCACCGCCCACGCCCAGCAACGGGTGGAAATCGCCTTCGAACTGCGCCGGGCCCTGGAGCAGCATGAGCTGCGGGTCTACTACCAGCCGGTGCACGACCTCAAGAGCAGTCGCCTGATCGGCGTTGAAGCCCTGGTGCGCTGGCAGCATCCCGAGCGTGGCCTGGTGTCGCCGGCGGAGTTCATCCCGATTGCCGAGCGCACCGGGATGATTGCCGAGATTGACGCCTGGGTCATGCAGCAGGCGTGTCGACAGATGTGCCAATGGCAGGCCGAGGGCGTGGTGCTGTCGTTTATCGCGGTCAACGTCTCGACTCGGTTGTTCGCCCGCAGCGAGCTGTACCAGCAAGTGGCCCAGGTGCTGCACGACACCGGGCTGGACCCGGCCTACCTGGAGCTGGAGGTCACCGAAAGCGCGGTGATGGAAGACCCCGAAGTGGCCCTGGAACAGATGCACCGCCTGCGCGAGCTGGGCATCCGCCTGGCCATCGACGACTTCGGCACCGGCTATTCATCCCTGCTGCGGCTCAAGCGCCTGCCGGTGCAGAAGCTCAAGATCGACCAGGGCTTTGTCGCTGGCCTGCCTGGCGACGAAGACGATGCGGCGATTTCCCGAGTGATCATCGCCCTGGCCCAGAGCATGGGCATGCAGGTGCACGCCGAAGGCATCGAGCAGGTGGAACAGGCCAGGTTCCTGCTGGAACAGGGCTGCGACCTGGGTCAGGGCTACTGGTTCGGCCGACCGATGCCGGCGCCGCAGCTGGATTGGAGCAACGCCCCGGCGATTCGCTGATGGCCGCTGCCACAGGCTGCTGTCCGCTTGCAGCTGTGGCTGCAGGCCACGTCCTGCCAGTAAATCGCTTCTGGTTATATAAAAATTCTTAAATAGTATTTTTAAGAATATTAGCGCCTATCTACTATTGCTCCACGCCGCAAGCAGTGCCGCCACTGCCAGGCACATCCCACTCAGGAGCAGCACCATGAGCGCATCTCTACGTAGCGTTGACGGCCAGGACGAAGCAACCATCTTGCGGGAAATTCAAAGCGCATTGCGCGATCTGCGCTTCGGCGCCGTGGAAATCACCGTGCACAACGCCCAGGTGGTACAGATCGAGCGCAAGGAAAAATTCCGCCTGCAGCAGCCCGGCAACAAGCCCAGCTAAGGCACGCCCGTTCCATCCGCGTCACCCTCTCGCCTTCGAGAGGCCCGACTGGACCACCGGAGGGCGTCAGTCATGACCCCCAGCATGATCCCCAGCGTTCGCCTGCGAATGCGGGCCTGATTCGCCATAAGAAAAATGCCAGCACCTTAAAAATATTCGGGAGCTCCATCATGTCGTCGATTCGCCGTTATGCCCTGGCCGCCCTCGCCAGCGCCGTATTTGCCGGTTCCGCCGTTGCCAAGGACTATGAGCTGCTCAATGTCTCCTACGACCCGACCCGTGAGCTCTACCAGGACTACAACGCCGAATTCACCAGCTTCTGGAAAAAGGAACATCCCGGCGACAGCGTGAAGATCCAGCAATCCCATGGCGGCTCCGGCAAGCAGGGCCGGGCGGTGATCGACGGTCTGCGCGCCGACGTGGTGACCCTGGCCCTGGCCGGCGACATCGACGAAATCGCCAAGCTCGGCAAGACCCTGCCGGCGGACTGGCAGAAGCGCCTGCCCGAGGCCAGCACGCCTTACACCTCGACCATCGTGTTCCTGGTGCGCAAGGGCAATCCCAAGGGCATCAAGGACTGGGGCGACCTGATCAAGAAAGACGTCTCGGTGATCACCCCGAACCCGAAAACCTCCGGCGGTGCGCGCTGGAACTTCCTCGCCGCCTGGGCCTACGGCCTGAAGACCGGTGGTAGCGAAGCAAAGGCGCAGGAATACGTGAAGGAGCTGTTCAAGCATGTACCGGTGCTGGACACCGGCGCTCGCGGCTCGACCATCACCTTCGTCAACAACGGCCAGGGCGATGTACTGCTGGCCTGGGAAAACGAAGCCTTCCTGGCCCTCAAGGAAGACGGTGGCGCCGACAAGTTCGACATCGTCGTGCCGTCGCTGTCGATCCTCGCCGAGCCGCCGGTGGCGGTGGTGGACAAGAACGCCGAGAAGAAAGGCAATGTGGAAATCGCCGAGGCCTACCTCAAGCACCTGTACAGCCCGGCCGGCCAGGAAATCGCCGCGAAGAACTTCTACCGTCCACGGGACAAGGACGTAGCCGCCAAATATGCCCAGCAGTTCCCCAAACTGGACCTGGTGACTATCGACAAGGACTTCGGCGGCTGGAAAACTGCCCAACCGAAATTCTTCAATGACGGTGGGGTGTTCGACCAGATCTACACCGCACAATAAGCAAGATCATTGCAGGCGCCCGCCTGATGTGGCGAGGGAGCTTGCTCCCGCCGGAGTGCGCAGCACTCCCAAACCGGTTCGAACGGTGCTCTTGATGCACTTCGGTCTCTGGTCTGGGGCCGCTGAGCGGCCCAGCGGGAGCAAGCTCCCTCGCCACCGGCATTGGCGCCTGTGCTGGAGAACATCCGCTAACCAAGGACTTTTATGTCGCGTCGTATCTCCCCCGTCATACCCGGCTTCGGGCTGACGCTGGGCTACACCTTGGTGTACCTCAGCCTGATTGTGCTTATCCCCCTGGCGGCGATGTTCGTGCACGCCGCGCAACTCACCTGGGATCAGTTCTGGGCCATAGTCACCGCACCCCGGGTGCTTGCCGCGCTCAAGCTGAGCTTCGGCACCGCCCTGTATGCGGCCATCATCAACGGCATCATCGGCACCCTGCTGGCCTGGGTCCTGGTGCGCTACAGCTTCCCCGGGCGCAAGGTCATCGATGCCATGATCGACCTGCCATTCGCCCTGCCCACTGCCGTGGCCGGCATCGCCCTGACCGCGCTCTACGCGCCCACCGGCCTGGTGGGCCAGTTCGCCACCGACCTGGGCTTCAAGATCGCCTACACCCCACTGGGCATCACCCTGGCGCTGACCTTCGTCACCCTGCCGTTCGTGGTGCGCACGGTGCAGCCGGTGCTGGCGGACATCCCCCGGGAAGTGGAAGAAGCCGCCGCCTGCCTGGGCGCCAAGCCGTGGCAGGTGTTCCGCCATATCCTGGTGCCGGCGCTGCTGCCGGCCTGGCTCACCGGTTTCGCCCTGGCCTTTGCCCGGGGCGTAGGCGAGTACGGCTCGGTGATCTTCATCGCCGGCAACATGCCGATGAAGACCGAAATCCTGCCGCTGCTGATCATGGTCAAGCTCGATCAGTACGACTACACCGGCGCCACCTCCATCGGCGTGCTGATGCTGGTGGTTTCCTTTTTCCTGCTGCTGCTGATCAATCTGCTGCAGCGGCGCATCGAACGACCTTGAGGAGGCGCGCACATGTCCCAATCGTCCATTAGCGCCGCTTCGTCGGCCAACGCGGCCCGCCGTGGCAGCGCCACTTCGCGGCGCGTGCTGATCGGCCTCGGCTGGCTGATCTTCGCCCTGTTCCTGTTGCTGCCGCTGTTTATCGTGGTGTCCCAGGGCTTGAAGCTTGGCATCGGTGCCTTCTTCGAGGCGATCTTCGAACCCGACGCCCTGTCGGCGCTCAAGCTCACGGTGATCGCCGTGCTGATCTCGGTGCCGCTGAACCTGGTGTTCGGGGTCAGCGCCGCCTGGTGCGTGAGCAAGTACTCGTTCCGCGGCAAGAGCATCCTGGTGACCCTGATCGACCTGCCATTCTCGGTGTCACCGGTGATCGCCGGCCTGGTCTACGTACTGATGTTCGGCGCCCAGGGCCTGTTCGGCCCGTGGCTTTCGGACCATGACATCCAGATCGTCTTCGCCCTGCCGGGCATCGTCCTGGCCACCATCTTCGTCACCGTGCCCTTCGTTGCCCGTGAACTGATCCCGCTGATGCAGGAGCAGGGCACCCAGGAAGAGGAAGCCGCGAGGTTGCTGGGGGCCAATGGCTGGCAGATGTTCTGGCACGTCACCGTGCCCAATATCAAATGGGGCCTGATCTACGGCGTGGTGCTCTGTACCGCCCGGGCCATGGGCGAATTCGGTGCGGTGTCGGTGGTTTCCGGGCATATTCGCGGGGTCACCAACACCCTGCCGTTGCACGTGGAAATCCTCTACAACGAGTACAACCACGTTGCCGCCTTTGCCGTCGCCAGCCTGCTGCTGATCCTTGCGCTGTTCATCCTGCTGCTCAAGCAGTGGAGCGAATCCCGAATCAACCGCCTGCGCGCCAGCGCCGCGGAGGAATAAGACATGTCGATCGAAGTCCGTAACGTCAGCAAGAACTTCAATGCCTTCAAGGCCCTGAACAGCATCAACCTGGATATCCACAGCGGCGAGCTGGTGGCCCTGCTGGGCCCGTCCGGCTGCGGCAAGACCACCCTGCTGCGGATTATCGCCGGGCTGGAAACTCCCGACGATGGCAGCATCGTGTTCCACGGCGAGGATGTTTCCGGCCACGACGTGCGTGATCGCAACGTCGGTTTCGTGTTCCAGCACTATGCGCTGTTCCGCCATATGAGCGTGTTCGACAACGTCGCTTTCGGCTTGCGCATGAAACCCAAGAACCAGCGCCCCAGCGAGAGCAAGATCGCCGAGAAGGTCCACGAACTGCTGAACATGGTGCAGCTGGACTGGCTCGCCGACCGCTACCCCGAGCAGCTCTCCGGTGGCCAGCGCCAGCGCATTGCCCTGGCCCGCGCCCTGGCGGTGGAGCCCAAGGTATTACTGCTGGACGAACCCTTCGGCGCCCTCGACGCCAAGGTGCGCAAGGAGCTACGCCGCTGGCTGGCGCGGCTGCACGAAGACATCAACCTGACTTCGGTATTCGTCACCCATGACCAGGAAGAAGCCATGGAAGTGGCGGACCGCATCGTGGTGATGAACAAGGGCGTGATCGAGCAGATCGGCTCCCCGGGCGAGGTCTACGAGAACCCGACCAGCGACTTCGTCTACCACTTCCTCGGCGACTCCAATCGCCTGCACCTGGGGGAAGACCACCACGTGCTGTTCCGCCCCCACGAAGTGTCGCTGTCGCGTTCCGAGCTGGAGGATCACCACGCTGCCGAAGTGCGCGATATCCGTCCGCTGGGGGCCACCACCCGGGTCACCCTGAAGGTGGAAGGGCAGAGCGAACTGATCGAAGCCGAAGTGGTGAAGGACCACGACAGCCTGATCGGCCTGGCCCGTGGCGAGACCCTGTTCTTCAAGCCCAAGGTCTGGCAGAAACACACCAACCTCTGACACCTGCCCGCCGGCCGATCCCATTGTAGGAGCTGGCTTGCCAGCGAAGGCGTCCTTAAGCCGTGCACCTGGCTCAGGGGCCTCTTCGCCGGCGAGCTGGATCCTACGGGCACGGTGATGGCGCGGGGCTATTGCGGCTAGCTCGATTCGTTCTATTGCCCGCTCACTGCCCGCGACATTCCTTATCTACGCTGGAAATTGTGCCAGGAGGGCGCGATTGAAGAGTCCATGACGGACCGGCGTTCTGTCTCCTGGCCAGCCTGCTGCCAAGGAGATAACGATGAAAAAGGAAACCCGTCGACCCGGCCCAAGGCTCGGTTGTGCGCTGTGCAGTGCACTGCTGAGTCCATTGGTGCTGGCCGCCGCACCACCGACCCTGTCCCCGCAGATCCCCTTCGACGTTAGCGTCACCACTTCCCCGCCACCCACCCTGGCCAGCCTGCAGCACGATTTCGACGTGCTCTCCTGGCAGACCTTCATCGCCCTCAACTGGCCGGCCCAGGAGGATGGCAACGCCGGCACCGGCCCCATCGGCAAAGAGGATGCGAGCACCGTTTGGGAGGGCTGGAAAGAGAGCTATCAGATCTTCCGGGCCAAGGGCGAGAAGCCACCGCCCTGGGATGCTCCGGCTATTCTTCCGAAGGCTTGCGAAGGGCTCAAGTCCGGGCGGCTGTTGCAGCAGTTGGGCAAGGTGGCCGGGGTGCTCGATGAATTTATCCAGCCGTTCCAGAGCGGCCCGCTGGTGGATCAGAGCGGCACCTACACGCGCAATGAAATCGTCGTCAACCAGGCGATGTTCAAGGACATCTTCGACAAGGGCCTGTACAGCGTCGAGGGGCAACAAGCGTACTTCGCGGCCAATCAGAACAACCGCGCGACCTTCAGTTGCGGCTCGCAAGCGCATCAGAAGCACGGTGCGATCATGGTCAAGGCTTCGTGGAAGGTGCTGGAGGGCAATGACCAGCGCAGCCGCTTCCACAGTGTCGATGCCCTGGTCTACACCCCCGGCAACAGCGATCCGAGCCATGGGCCGATCGTGGCGGAGTCGTGCAAGAACGAGACCGTAGGGCTGGTGGGCCTGCACATAGTGCACAAGACCGAAGAGGCGCCGCAGTGGGTCTGGTCGACCTTCGAACATGTGGACAACGTGCCGGAAAAAACCACCCCGCCGGAACAGCGCAAGGGGCCTTACCTGTTCTACAACGCCGTCAGCAAGGCCGAGGTCAACCAGCCGCCGCCCCGGCCCTGGAACCCTGCGGTCAAGGCCACGCCGTCGCAGATCGTGCGCGAGATCCCCTTGACCGATGAAGCCAAGGCGATGAACAGCACCTATCAGGCACTGCTGCGCACGGCCAACCCGCAGAGTGTTTGGGCCAACTACCAATTGATCAGCACCCAGTGGCCTGCCGATCCGGCCAAGGGCTGTAGCGCGCCGTCGCCAACCAACCCGTTGGGCAGCCCAGCGCCAACCTTCCTCGCCAACGCCACCCTGGAGACCTTTATCCAGGGCACCGTGCCCCAGGCGTCCTCCAGTTGCATGGACTGCCATAACAACGCTACGACCCGAGTCACCCAGAGTCCGCGAACCAGCTTCGCCGACTTCACCTATCTGCTGGAGCGGGCCCAATCCACGGGCGCCGCAGGGAGCAAGCCATGAGTAGCGAACGTGAGAATTTTGTCGGCCTGTCCTCGGCGCTGCTGGGGATCGACCCTAATCGCCTGGCGCCGACGATCGACCCCATCGACCTGCCCAGCCAGTTCCTGGCCTATATCCGCCCGCGGCTGACCGAATCCTTGCTCAATGACCTGCTGAGCCAGTACGCCAGTCTGTTCAGCGCCCATGAGAAGGAACAGGAAAAAATCGCCCAGATCCTACTGATGAACGGTAACGCGCCAGCCACTACTCAAGCGGCCATGGCGTGCCGGTCGATCATGAAGATGTGGCTGCTGGGCGTCTGGTATCAGCCCTATGACGCCGGTCCCTACAAGAAAGAGCAGCAATCGGTCGTGTCCGACCTGGCCTACCAGCAGAGCTGGGCGTGGAAAGTCGCCCAGGCCCATCCCATGGGCTACAGCCAGTTTCATTTCGGCTACTGGAGCGAGACCCCGCCCAGCCTGGAAGCCTTTACCGGGGTGCCTGCCAAGGGCCAGCAAGGAGCTTCGTCATGAGCACAGAACAAGCGGATGTGGTGATCGTCGGTGCCGGCCTGGCGGGCAGCATCATTGCCTATCAACTGGGCCTGGCCGGGGCCAAGGTGCTGGTGCTGGAATCGGGGCCGTCCGTACCGGCCAATCGCACCCAGTACATGGAGCGCTTCTACAACGCCACCCTGAAAACCCCCGAATCGCCGTACCCACCGGCCAGCAACCTGCAGCCCGCGCAGTACCCGCAACTGCAACCCGGGCAACAGAATGCACCGCGGCCCACCATCGCCGACCTGATCAATGGCTGGCAAAATCCCGAGGTCAGCTACCTGGTGCAGAAAGGCCCGGAGGCCTTCACCAGCACCTATGAGCGGGTCGGTGGCGGCACCACTTGGCACTGGGTCGCCACCTGCCTGCGCATGCTGCCCAACGACTTTCGCCTCGAGTCACTTTACGGCGTCGGCGTCGACTGGCCGATCACCTATCAGGATCTGCAAAGCGCCTACTGCCGCGCTGAAGCGGAGATCGGCGTGGCGGCGGATGTGGCTGACCAGAACTACCTGGGCATGACTTTTCCCGAAGGCTATCAATTCCCCATGCACGGCATTCCGCTGTCCCTGGTGGAACAGCGCTTCGTCTCGGCCTTGAAGGGGCGCTCTTTCGCCGGCATGCCGTTGCTGGTGAACCCGACCCCGGCAGGGCGCAATTCCGAGCCTTATGCCGGGCGCCGAGTGTGCGCGGGCAATACCAACTGCACGCCGATCTGCCCGATCCAGGCCAAGTACGACGCCACCGTGACCCTGAACAAGGCTCTGGAGACCGGCAATGTGCGGGTGCTGTACCAGACAGTGGCGAGCAAGGTGCGGGTGGGGGCGGATGCCAATATCAGTGGCATCGAGTTCATCCAGTATCAGTTGGGCGACGGTCCGCCCACCGCCACCGGTGTCGCCCTGGGGCAGCGCTACGTGATCGCTGCGCACGCCATCGAGACCCCCAAGCTGCTGCTCAACTCGACCTGCGCCGAGGCACCCCATGGTGTGGCCAACAGCAGTGGCCAGGTCGGGCTCAGCCTGGCGGACCACCCGATTTACCTGGCCTGGGGGCTGATGCCACCGGGGCAGACGGTGTTCCCTTATCGCGGGCCGGTGTCTACCGCGGGCATCGAAAGCCTGCGCGACGGTGCCTTTCGCGATCAGCGGGCGGCGTGGCGCATCGAGATCGGCAATGAGGGCCTGAACTGGCCGATCGGCGACCCCTACACCACGGTGTGCGACCTGATCGACGGCGATAACGTCAGCAAAACCAATCCCCCGCTGGAACCCGAGCAGAAACCCCCGGCGCTGTTCGGGCGCGAGTTGATCCAGGCCCTCAATGATCGCTTGATCCGCCAGTTCCGCATTGCCTTCCTGGTGGAGCAGGTAGAGAAGGACCCGGACCACGCCGACTGCTACATCGTGCCCTCCAAGGAGCACAAGGACCGCCTGGGTATCCCTCGTCCGGAGATCCATTACCAGCTGTCGGACTACACCAAGGAGGGCTTCAAGCAGGCGCGCAAAGCCGCCACCTATATCATCACCGAGCTGCTGGGGGCCACCGAACTCACCGACCTCAAACCGACACCGGACAAGAATCCCGGATTCTTCATCTACGATAAGGAGCCCTACAGCTTCCAGGGCGCTGGGCACCTGATGGGCACCTACCGCATGGGTGATGACCGCAAGACCTCGGTGGTGGACAAGCACCAGCGCAGTTGGGACCACCACAACCTGTTCCTGGTGGGGGATGGGGTGTTTCCTTCCAGCGGTACCGCCAACCCCAGCCTGACCATTGCCGCGCTGTCGTTCCAGGCCGCGGATGTGCTGGCCAATGAGCTCAGGGCCGCGACGGTCAAGGTCCAGGCCAACAAGCCTTGGCAAGGCACCGGGGTGCAGCTCAATGGCATCAGCCCGCGGCTGGTGCGCTATGTCAGCGGGCGCTGGTCCGCCAGTCCGGCGGGGTGCATGGTGGATGGGCGCAACCCGCGCTATGTGGCCAAGGCCGGCTACATCGTACCGGGGGCCAGTGAGGGGGCGTTGATCGGTAGGGTCGGCGACACTGGCGAGCCATTCCTGATCGGTGATCTGGCCGAGATACCGGGAGGCCGCCAAGGGGAACTGCAACTGTGCATCAATGCCGACCTGGAAGGGCGCTACGGTGTCGGCCTGCAGGGCAACCAGGGTGAACTGACGGTGCGGGTGGAGTTCGGCACCCTGTGAAAGATCCTGGCCGGGGAGGCATTGGCACCCCCGGCCAGGGCTTCAGATCATAGCCTTCTTCTGCCGCAGGGCCACCGGCCCCGAGCGCCGTTCGATGGCTTGCTTCAGGTCGTGGCGCAGCCCCAGCAGAAACGCCATTTCGGCCACCACGAACAGCGGGCCGACAATCAGCCCCGACAGGTCATCGACAAAGGCCGGCTTGCGGCCCTCGTAGTAATGGCCGATGAACTGGATCACCCAGCCGATCACGAACAGGCCCAGGCCGCTGCTTAGCCAGAGCCCGGTACCTTGCTGCGCCAGCGCCTGGCCGATCCACACCGAAAGGGCCATCAGCGCCGTCATCAGCACGCCCAGGCGCAGTTCCAGGCGCAGGTAGAACACCGACGCGGCAACGGCCAGCAGCAGTGCCGGCGACCACCACAGGCCGGCCATGCTCCAGGCAGGGCGCGACAGCAGCACGGCCACGGCGACCACTATCATCGGGATGCCGATGAAATGGCTGGCGATATTGCGCGGGTCACGGTGGTAGGCGGCGTATTGACTCAGGTGATCGACGAGGCTTTTCATTGTTGTTCCTCCGTTAGGGTGGCTCGATCATGCCCGGTGGCGGAGCTCGGCTCTGTCAGCTAGGCGACAATCATTGCGATGCCCTGGGGGAAAGACCTGTTCATGGAACTGCAGCAGTGGCGTGAATGCCTGATGACCGGCCAGTGGTTCAGCCACCTGCCGGTTTCCTTACAGAATAGTTTGCTGGCCAGCGCCCGCCTGCGCCGGCTGACGGCGGGGCAATGCCTGTTCCTGCGCGGCGATCCACCCTGCGGTTTATACGCGGTGCTGGAGGGCACGGTGCGGGTCGGTGCGGTCAGTGAACAAGGCAAGGAAGCCCTGCTCAGCCTGATGCAAGCGCCCCACTGGTTCGGCGAAATCTGCCTGTTCGATGGCCAGCCGCGTACCCACGATGCCTACGCCGAGGGCCCCTGCACCCTGCTCCAGGTGCCGCAGCCTTGCCTGTTGCAGTTGCTGGAACAGGAGCCGCGCTATTGGCGCCAGTTCGCACTGCTGATGAGCCACAAGTTGCGCCTGGCCTTTATCAACCTGGAGCAATTGAGCCTGATGCCGGCTCCGGCGCGGGTGGCCAGCCGCCTGCTGGCGATGGCCGCCGGCTACGGCGAAGTGGCCCAGGCCCGCAGGGTGCTGCAACTGCCCCAGGAACAACTGGCGCTGATGCTCTCGCTGTCACGCCAGACCACCAACCAGATCCTCAAGGACCTGCAGGCCCAGGGCATCCTGCGTTTGAGCTATGGCGAAATCGAGATCCTCGACGCCGCAGGCCTGCAGGCCCTGGCCGGCGGATCTTCGCGGTAGCTGCCGAGGGTTCTCGCCACAGCAGCGGCCCTGCGAGGGCTGGCGGATCAGACCTTCAGGCTGCGCGCCATTCCGCTGTCCCAAGCGTCGAGCATCGCCTTGCCCATGTCGTGAAAGCCATGCTGGCTGGCCATATGAGCCTGTACCTCGCCCCTGGCTTGGGCGATGCCATATTCCACCTGTTGCAGCAGTTCATGGCAGCGGCCCTCGGTCAGGTTGCAGGCCGAGCGACCGAAACGGATGAGCGCCTTGCGCTTGGGCCAGGCCTTGGAACCTCCCAGCAATAGCGCCAAGGTGTCATTCCTGATGTAGACCGAGGTGGTCACCAAATCGTAGGCCGGGGCCAGGCTCACTGGCGCCTCTGGGCCCGTATCGGGGTAAAGCAGGGCAAAGTTCTTCAGATGGGCATCGCCATTTTTCACACCGCAAGACAGCGCCACTATCTTGAAGAACGACTCCAGGGCCGCATTCAACAGCTGGGGAGACACAAAGGCCTTGATCTGCTTCGCCGCCCCTTCGTAGGAACCGTCGTACTTGGCCCTGGCCGGCCAGGCGTTGAGCACGCAGAAGTCCTCGAACCCCAGATAGCCTTCGTGGCTCAGATCGAAACGTTCGACCAGCAGGAACTGGCCATGTCGACTCAGTTCGAATTTCGGCACGGCAAGCCCGGCATGCCAGGCGGCACGCATGCAGAAGAACTCGTTGGCGGCCAGGTGCGGGTATTGATCGGCATCGAAGGCCTTGAGCAGATGGGTAGCGCCGCGGTGGGTCAGGCGCTCGACATGACTGGCGCTGTCGCGGATCAGGACCTTGGGCTGCACCCCGGATATTCCCGAATAGCGGCCATAGGTATGCAAAAGATCCTCGAACAACCCTGCGGCGCCATCGTGAACCAGCAGGTCCGCCAGATTGGTTTCCGGCAGCGGGGCTTGTGGCGGCTCCAGCGGGTTCATGGTTACTCGGCCCAACTGATGCGGCCCGACTATCGACAGCAGGGTGAAGTCGTCGAAACCGCGAATGGCCTTGCTGAAGCGGCGCAACAGCTCGTCGCGCAGCGAGCCTTCCGGCAGGTGCATGTCGAACAGGGGCGGCAGGCCTCCTTGCCAGGCATAGCTGGCGAGGCGCGGCGGCATGGTCAGGGAGATCGCGTTGCCAGGCGCAACCTGCTCGGAGTAGGTGAACACCGTGTCTGCCTGCTCCTGGACGCGCCCCAGCGTACCCACTGCAGTAGCGGCGACACTTATGTGCAGCCGCGCCGGCTCAGTCATGGAAATGCGCCTGCTTCAGGCTGTCCAGGGTCGGGCGCTGGCGGGCCCGGGGCACCGCGCTGAGCTCGTAGCCGAAGCCGTTGAGGATGGCTTCGACCTTGCGCAGGCCAATTTCGGGGAGGCTGTTGTTCTCGATGCCCGAGATGGTGGCGCGGCTCATGCCATATTGCTGTGCCAGGGCTTGCTGGGTGAGCTTGTGCTCCTTGCGCAGGTTGCGGATCAGGTGTCCAAGGCTTTCCATTGGTTTAATTCCGCATCGTATACGATGCATATTATGAAAAATTGTTTTTATGCATCGTATTTGATGCATTTTGCAAGTGTAGTTCGAATTACTGCACAGCAGCCTGGTGACGGGACAAGCGCCGCACCCTTCAGCGCATCGCGTCGCGAAATTGTCCCGGGGTCATTCCGGTCCAGCGCTTGAAGGCGCGGCTGAAGCTGCTGGCGTCGGCAAAGCCCAGCAGGTAGCTGATTTCGCTCAGGGAGCAATCGGGGTCGCGCAGGTGCAGCAGGGCGAGGTTTTCCCGGCATTCGTTGAGCAGGGTATCGAAGCGCGTGCCTTCATCCGCCAGGTGCCGCTGCAGGCTGCGCAGGCTCAGGTGCAGGACCTGGGCCACCCGTTCGGCGGAGGGTTCGCCTTCCGGCAGCTGGGTTTCGATGGCGCCGCGCACCTTGCGCTCCCAGGTCAGGGGCCGCAGCTGCGCCAGGGTGCGCTTGAGCACCGCTTCGTTGTGTTCCGCCAGTTCCGGGTTGGCGTCGTCCAAGTGGCTGTCGAAATCGTGCAGGCCGAACTCCAGGCAATCGTCGACGGCGGCAAACTGCACCGGGCAACGGAACACCTTGTGCCACTGGCCGGGGTCGGTCGGAGGCGGGCGCCGCAGTTGCACCGCCAGCGGTGCGTAGTCGCGGCCCAGGCGGTTGCGGCAGGTGCGCACATAGATCGCGGCAAACGCATCGATGGCCTCGAAGGCCGGCTGCTGCGCGCCTTCGGGCACCTTGAGGAAGAAGCGGTAGCGATCCGCCTCGCGGATCAGCTGCAGTTCCAGGGCGTCGCTGACCACCTGGTGGTAGCGCACGATGCGTTCGAACACCTCCCGCAGGCTGCCGCTGGCCACCAGGGCATAACCCAGGGCGTGGAAGGTGGTGGGGCTAACGAAGCGCGACACCCGCAGGCCGATGGCCGGATCGCCGCTGGCGTCTACCGCCAAGTGCCACAAACGGGTGGTGGCCGACAACGGATAACGGGCGTTGGGATCTTCCATCAATTGCGGGTCGAGCCCGGCCTGGCGGCACAGGGCGTCGCTGTCGAGGTCGAGGGCGTCCAGCTGCTTGCGCAAGGCACGGGTCCAGCTGGCAAGGGAAGTGGCTTCGGTCATGCGATTGGCGCTTCCGGTCAACAGGTTGGCGTTTACGGCTAGCGCCCGGAGCCGGGGCTCGGGGCAGGATGCACAGATCACTGACCAGAGGATGGAATCATGCAGGGTATTTGTGCAAGTCCCGAGCGGATGAATGCGCAGCAACGCGCGGCCCATATACGCCAGGTGGTGCTGGCCCGGGGCGAGGCGCTGCGCCAGCGCTATCCCCTGCTGCGGCACCAGGACGCCTTGGGCGCGGGAATACTGGTGCTGGCGCTGTCCGGGATGCTGGGGTCGGCGCTGCTCTACCTGGGCGGTTACCTGGCCTGGTGGGCCTGCCTGCTGCTCAATGCCTTTTTCGCCTCCCTGACCCACGAGCTGGAACACGACCTGATCCACAGCATGTATTTCCGCAAGCAGCGCTTGGCACACAACCTGATGCTGGCGCTGGTCTGGCTGGCGCGACCGAGCACCATCAACCCCTGGGTGCGGCGCCACTTGCATCTGAATCACCACAAGGTTTCCGGCAGCGAGAGCGATATCGAGGAGCGCGCCATCACCAATGGCGAACCCTGGGGCCTGGCCCGGCTGTTGATGGTGGGGGACAACATGATGGCGGCGTTCATTCGCCTGCTACGGGCGCCGAGTGCCCGGCACAAGCTGCGCATCCTCAGCCGCACCCTGGCGGTGTATGCGCCGCTGGCGTTGCTGCACTGGGGCGCCTGGTATGTGTTCCTGGGCTTTCACGCGGCCAATGGTGTGGCCGCCTTGCTCGGCGCTTCGATCGACTGGTCGGCCGACACCCTGGCCATGATGCGGGTGATCGATATTGCCGCGGTGGTGATCATCGGCCCCAATGTGCTGCGCACCTTCTGCCTGCACTTCGTCAGTTCCAACATGCACTACTACGGCGATGTGGAGCCGGGCAACGTGATCCAGCAGACCCAGGTGCTCAACCCCTGGTGGCTGTGGCCGTTGCAGGCGTTCTGCTGCAACTTCGGCAGCACCCACGGCATCCACCATTTCGTGGTCAAGGAACCCTTCTACATCCGCCAGCTGACCGCCCCGGTGGCGCACAAGGTGATGGCCGAGATGGGGGTGCGCTTCAATGATTTCGGCACCTTTGCCCGGGCCAACCGTTTTCATCCCGAGGAGCAGGAGCAGGCAGAACCTGTACGCGAGGCCAATGCCTGAAGCGGCTTAGCGTGGCGAGGGAGCTTGCTCCCGCTCGGCTGCATGGCAGCCGCAGGCGCGGTATCCCGGATCGTCCTGGCACGACAGGCATGGGGAGCGCTGCGCACTCCAGCGGGAGCAAGCTCCCTCGCCACCTTTGCTCAGTCAGGCTGGAACGGCGATTCGCTGAGGATCACCCCGGTTTCATCCACATAGCGCTGCCACTCCTCCAGCAGGCTGCGCAGTTTTTCCGGCTGGCTTGCGGCCAGGTCATGGATTTCCCCCGGGTCCTGGCCCAGGTGGTACAGCTGCCAGGTGGCCGGGCCCACGGGACCGGGGATGTACACCGCCTTCCACTGGCCCTGGCGAATCGCCCGACGGCCGAACAGCTCCCAGCCGGTGACCGTGTGTTCGTCGTGCACCTGGGCGGTTTCTCCGGAGAGAAAGCCCAGCCAGGATTTGCCCCGCAGCGGCGCCACCTCACGCCCGCGCCAGCGCTGGCCGGGGTGGCGCACGCCGGCCAGGTCGAGCAGGGTCGGGGTGATGTCCATCACCGTGCCGAAGCCGTGGCTGATCTGGCCCTTGAGCGGTAGCTGCGGATAGTGCAGCAGCGCCGGCACGCGAATCCCGCCCTGGGTGGTGAAGGCCTTGAACAGCCGCGACGGCGCGGTGGCCGCTTGGGCCCAGGCCGGGCCGTACCAGACATAGGAATTGGCCCGGCCGATGTTCTCCAGGCGGTTGTCGTAGTGCTGGTCGAGGTAGCTCAACAGCTCCGGGCCGAACTTGGGGAAGGCTTCCAGCAGCGCGCCCTCGGCGCCGTTATCGGACATGAACAGGATCAGGGTGTTATCCAGCTGGCCCTGCTGACGCAGGTAATCCAGCACCCGGCCGATGTTCCAGTCCATGCGCTCGACCATCGCCGCATACACCTCCATGGCCCGTGCCGACAGCTGCCGCTGTTCCTCGCTGAGGGCCTGCCACTCGGTGTTCAGGTTGAGCAGCGGGTGGGCTTCGACCTCGGCGTCCAGCAGGCCCAGGGCCTTGAGCTTTTCCAGGCGTTCCAGGCGCAGGGCTTCAGGGCCGGCGTCGTAGCGGCCACGGTATTTGGCGACGATCTCCTCGGGGGCCTGCAACGGCCAATGCGGCGCCGAGAATGGCAGGTAGGCGAAGAATGGCCGGCTCTGGTCGCGCTCCTTGAGGTACTGCAACAGCTTGTCGCCGAAGGCGTCGGAGGAATAGAAATCTGCCGGCAGTTCATCGATGAACTGGTCGTCTTCGATATACAGCGCCGGGGTGGATTTCAGCAGCCCGGGAGTGTGTTCGTCGTAGGTGGGCTCGAAGGCGTAATGGTTGGCCGCCCCCGGCAGCAGGGCGAACGAACGTTCGAAGCCCCGGGCGTGAGGGGTGCGCTCGGCGGTCAGCCCCAGGTGCCACTTGCCGCTCATCAGGGTCTGGTAGCCGGCTTCGCGCAGCAACTCCGGCAGGGCCACCACGCGGTCGTTGAGGTAGCCCTCATAGCCCGGCTTGCCGATCAGCTCCGGGGTCAGGGCCTCGGCCATGGTGCCGATCCCGGCAATGTGATGGTCGGTGCCGGTGAGCAGCATGGAGCGGGTGGGCGAGCAGGTGGGGGCGGTGTGGAAGTCGGTCAGGCGCAGGCCATTGAACGCCAGGGTGTCGAGGTTCGGCGTGGCGATCTCGCCGCCAAAGGCGCCGAGGTCGGAAAAGCCCAGGTCGTCGGCCAGGATCACCAGGAAGTTGGGACGTTGCGGCATCGGGTCACTCCTGTTCAGCAAGCAATGAAAGTCAGGGGCAGGTCGCGGATCTGCGCCGGTGGCGGCGCCTGGTAGTGTTCGTCGCGGGTCAGTTCATGCAGCAGTTCTTCGCGCAGCTGGTGGAAGTCGAAACCGCTGCGCTGGCGCGGGTGCGCCAGGGCCACCTGGACCACACGCTTGATCCGTCCCGGGCGCGGCTCCAGCACCACCACCCGGTCGGCGAGGAAAATCGCTTCTTCCACATCGTGGGTCACCAGCACCGTGGTGATGCTGGCCCGCGCGCGGATCGCCAGCAGCTCGTCCTGCATCTGCTGGCGGGTCAGGGCGTCGAGGGCGCCGAAGGGTTCGTCCAGCAGCAGGATGCGCGGGCTGGCCACCAGCCCGCGGGCGATCGCCACCCGTTGCGCCATGCCGCCGGACAGCTGGTGCGGGTAGGCCCGGGCGAAATCCTTGAGGCCCACCAGCTCGATGAAATCGTCGATCCGCCGCTGGCGCTCGGCGGCGCCCTGGGGTTGGTTGACCAGGCCCAGGCCGATGTTCTCGGCCACGGTCAGCCAGGGGAACAGCCGGTGCTCCTGGAACACCATGCCGCGCTCGCTGCCGATGCCGGTGACGGGCTGGCCGTCGATGCGGATCTCGCCGCGAAATTCGCTGTCCAGGCCGATCAGCAGGCGCAGCAGGGTGGACTTGCCACAGCCGCTGGCACCGACGATGGCGACGAACTCGCCTTCGGCAATCTCCAGGTTGAAGTCGCGGATGGCTTCCAGCTCGCCACCGGCGACGGCGAAGCTCTTGCCCACGTGATTGAAACTGACCAGGGGTGCGTTCATGCATGTCTCCAGCGGGTGGCGCGGCGTTCGAGTTGTTGCCCGATCAGGTTCAGCAGGGCCCCGGTCAGGCCCACCAGGAGCATGCCGGCCATGATCAGGTCCATGCGCAGCAGTTGTTGGGCGCTGATCATCTGGCTGCCGATGCCGCCGTTGGACGGCATGAAGTATTCCGCGCCAATGGTGCCCAGCCAGGCGTAGATCAGGCTGATGCGCAGGCCGGCGAAAATCCCCGGGGTGGCGCCGGGCAGCACCAGTCGCCGCAGCCGTTGCCAGAGGTTCAGGCGCAGCACCTGGGCGGCTTCCGCCAGCTGTGGCGACAGCTGGGCGACGCTGCGCTGGGTGGCGATAAACAGCGGAAAGAAAGCGGCCAGGGCGACGAACACCCACTTGGCCAACTCCCCCAGGCCGAACCAGGCGGTGAGCAGCGGCACCCAGGCGAAGATGGCGATCTGGCGGATGGCCGCCAGGCTCGGCCCCAGCAGGCGCTCGCTGAGGGGTGACAGGCCCAGCAGCAGGCCCGTGGCAAAACCCAGCCCGCCGCCCAGCAGCAGGCCGCCAAGGGTGCGGCTCAGGCTCAGGCCCAGGCCGCCGAGCAGGCTGCCATCCAGCAGGCCGTCGAGGGTGGTGGCCAGCACCGCCCATGGGCTGGGCAGAATGTTCGGGTCGACCCATTGCTGGTCGCTCGCCACCTGCCACAGCGCCAGCAGGCTCAGCGGCAACAGCCAGGGTTGCAGGCGTTGCCAGCCCTGATCGCCCGGGCCCCGGCGCAACTCCGCGGTGGCCGGGTGCGGCCAGTGCAGCAAGCGCCGGTCGAGCCAGCCGATGCCACGGTCCATGCCCACCCCCAGCAGACCGATCACCAGGATGCACACGAAGACGATATCCAGCATGAACAGCTGCCGCGCCCAGACCATCAGGTAGCCGATGCCTTCGCTGGAGGCCAACAGTTCCACCGCCAGCAGCGAGGTCCAGCCCGTGGCCAGGGCCAGGCGTACCCCGGCCATGAATGCCGGCAGCGCGGCCGGCAGCACCAGGCGGCGAATCAGCAGCGCCGGTGGCAGGCGCAGCGCTGCCGCGGCTTCCCGCAGCTTGGGCTGGGCATCGCGCACCCCCACCAGGGTGTGCAGGGTCACCGGCACCACCACGGCCTTGAGCAGCACCACCAGCTTGAGCAGCTCGCCGATGCCGAAAAACACCATGAACAGTGGAATCCAGGCCAGGGTCGGGATCTGCGCCAGGGCACCGAAACTGGGCAATACCAGGCGCTCCAGGCGCCGGCTGAAACCCAGGGCGCCGCCCAGCAAGGCACCGACGCCGATGCCCGCCAACAGGCCGCAGAACAGCCGCTGAAGGCTGATCGCCAGATGGCTCCAGAGCTCGCCATGGGCCAGCTCCAGGGCGCTGCTCCAGACCAGCGCCGGGGCCGGCAGGATCTGCTCGCTCATCCACTGATTGCGGCTGGCCAGCCACCACAGGGCGAACAGGCTGGCGGGCAGCAGCCAGGGCAACAGCCGCCGATGGATCACGGGCCAGCCCGGGCGCCGATTGGACGGCGCCGCGAGCGGCAGGCTGAGAAGGGAAACACGGGCCATGGATGACCTCCGTCGTCGGGTGCTGCATGGCGTTGCTCGATACGTAGGCGCTGGCTTGCCAGCGAATGGGCCCCAGCCTTGTAGGTGCTCTCACGGGCCTCTTCGCCGGCAAGCCGGCTTCTACGAAATATTCTTTTATGTTCTATTAAAATTCTTATCGATTCTTTTTGGGGATAAGAGAAGCCATTTAAGGCTTCTCGCCAACCGGCATCCAATGCATTTGAAGAATATTTTTCATGCGTTTCATGCATGCCGGCGGAGACGCCCGTGGCTGCTGATTTATTCAATACGGTTATTAAAATGTGAATTTTTAGTATTTAAAGGTTGATCGATTCCGTGCCTACCTGTTGCTCCTCACAGCCTTTGCCACCAGGAGCCTTCCTATGAACCTTCCCTTCAAACGTGTTATCAGCCTGTTCGCCGCACCGGCCCTGGCCGGCCTCCTGGGTTGCCTGTCGCTGCAGGCCCTGGCCGGCGAACTCAAGGAAATCCGCATTGCCGTGCCCGACCTCAGCGCCGGCACCCAGCACAGCGGCGGCGGGGTGGTGGATGTGCTGCGCCAGCAACAGATCTTCGAAAAGGCCTTCGCCGACCAGGGCATCAAGATCCAGTGGAATTTCTTCAAGGGCGCAGGCCCGGTGATCAATGAAGCCTTCGCCAACGGCCAAGTGGACCTGGCCTACCTGGGCGACCTGGCCGCCATCATCGGCAAGTCCAACGGCCTCGACACCCGCCTGCTCAGCGCCTCGGCGCGCGGGGTCAAGCACTACCTCGGTGTGGTGCCGGGTTCGGGGATCAAGACCCTGGAAGACCTCAAGGGCAAGCGCGTGGCGGTGTTTCGCGGAACCGCCACCCAGCTCTCGTTCGATGCCGCCCTGGCCAGCCGCGGCCTCAGCGAGAAGGACCTGAAGGTGGTCAACCTCGACTTCAACGCCGCCGTGGCGGCCCTGGCGGCCAAGCAGATCGATGCCTCCTGGGGCAGCACGGGGATTTCCGCACTGCGCGGCAAGGGCCTGGCCGAACTGCCCCTGAGCACCAAGGACCTGGGCGGTGCCGGCAGCGTGCAGAGCGTGCTGGTGGGCGCCGGCAAGTTCGTCGACGAACACCCCGAGGCCGTGGAAAAACTGCTCAAGGCCCAGCAGCAGGCGGTGCAGTGGCTGACCCAGGACAGCAACAAGGAAGCCTATATCCAGCTGGTGTCGGGGCTCGCCAGCTACCCGCCGGTGATCCTCCAGGACGACCTCAAGGACCAGCGCCTGAGCGAGATTTTCCCCTCGACCCTGGACCCGGTGTTCCTCGGCAAGCTGCAGGATTCGGTAGACCTGGCGGCCAAGGAGCGGCTGATTCGCAAGCCGTTCAAGGTGGATGCCTGGGTCGCCCCGCAACTGGCCGCTGCCGGTCTCTGAACACTGGGTTTGTGCCAGGGGCGCCTGTCGCCGGCAAGCCGGCGGCCAGGGCTTAAACGGCGATGCTGTGCCCCTGCCGATCCACCGCCACCAGCACCTCGATCAGCTTGCGCGCCGCCGGCGACAGGCGAAAACCACTGCGGCTGACGATGCCGCAGCGGGCGTTCAGGCTGTCGATGTTCTGCGGCAGGTTGCGCCAGTGCAGCAGCGCCAGCGAGCCCTGCTCGATGTCTTCGGCAAAGGCCTCGGCGGTGCCCACGCCAATCGCGTTGGACTGGCGCACGATCTTCACCAGGGCCGGAAAGTGCTCGGTCTCGATGCTCGGTGAAAAATCGATGCGCCCGCTGAGGTTGGCCAGCAGCTTGCGAATGCCCGGGGGAATCAGGGTGGTGGCCAGCGGGTAGTCGAACATGTCGTTGGTGGACAGGCTTTCCTTGGCCAGCAGCGGGTGCCCGGGGCGGCAGAAGAACACCCCGCGCTTGGGCGTCAGGGGCTGGGTCTGGTAGTTCGGATCGGCCTCGAAATGGCGGATGTCGGCGATAAAGAATTCGATCTCCTCGCGGTTCAGGCTGCGGCTGAGCTTTTCCCAGTTATCCACCGCGAAACAGGTGCGTACCCCGGGGTGCTCGCTGCTGAACTGCGCCACCGCATCGGGCACCAGTTTCACCGCCGGGGCCGGGCCGCAGCCGAAGCGCACCTCGCCGGCATCGAGCTTGGTCATCTGCGTCACTTCACTGGCGAGCAGCGCCGCGCCCTGCACCAGGCTCAAGGCGTGCTGCAACACCACCTGGCCTTCCGGGGTGGGGCGCAGGTCCTTGTTGCCACGGTCCACCAGCACACAGCCGAACTCCTGCTCCAGGCCCTGGATGCTGCGGCTGAAGGCCGGCTGGGTAATGCCCATGGCGTCGGCGGCGCGGACAAAACTGCGGTGTTCATTGAGGGCGATGAAGTAACGCAATTGGCGAAGGTCCATATGCTTTCCCGGCATCCGAAAAATAGCTCGAAGGCATTTGCGACGAGTGAGGAATGAGGTTTTAAATGCAAGCTCTTATTCCGTCAACGAAGCATGTTGTTATCTATTAGATCCAAATTGAATATAGATAGAGCGTTGTTTCGCGGCGGTTCCAACCGCAAGCAATCCGATGAGGGTGTACCTGATGAGCAATGCCGCCTTAGCTGTCAAACCCGCTGTGCATGTCCTGGATATCCATCCGGTGGCCGGTCGTATCGGTGCCGAGATCCGTGGCGTGCAACTGTCCGGCGAGCTCGACGCCGCCACCGTGGAAGCCATCCAGCAGGCGCTGGTGCAGTACAAGGTGATTTTTTTCCGTGGCCAGGGCCACCTCGACGACCAGAGCCAGGAAGCCTTTGCCCACCTGCTGGGCGAGCCGGTGGCGCATCCCACGGTGCCGGTGCGCGACGGCACCCGTTACCTGATGCAGCTCGATGGCGCCGAGGGCCAGCGGGCCAACTCCTGGCACACCGACGTGACCTTCGTCGACGCCTACCCCAAGGCCTCGATCCTGCGCTCGGTGGTGGCCCCGGCCTCCGGCGGCGATACCGTGTGGGCCAACACCGCCAGCGCCTACAACGAGCTGCCGGCGGAACTGCGGGAGCTGGCGGACAAGCTCTGGGCGGTGCACAGCAACGAATACGACTACGCCGGGGTCAAGCCGGATGTCTCGGCGGAGAAGCTCGAACGCTATCGCCAAGTGTTCACCTCCACCGTGTTCGAGACCGAGCACCCGCTGGTTCGCGTGCACCCCGAGAGCGGCGAAAAGAGCCTGGTGCTGGGGCACTTCGTGAAGCGCATCAAGGGTTATTCCCAGGCCGATTCGGCGCACCTGTTCGGCCTGCTGCAAAGCCACGTCACCCGCCTGGAAAACACCGTGCGCTGGCGCTGGACCGCCGGTGACGTGGCGATCTGGGACAACCGCTCGACCCAGCATTATGCGGTGGACGACTACGGCACCCAGGACCGCATCGTGCGCCGCGTGACCCTCAAGGGCGACGTGCCGGTGGGGGTTCACGGGCAGCGCAGCCAGACCACCAAGGGGCTCTGACCGTTCCAGCCCAGGCATCAGGTGGTGCTGTGGCGAGGGAGCTTGCTCCCGCTCGGTCGGCCGGCGCCTCCGGGGGGCGCAGCAGCCGTAAACCCTGCCACCCGATGCTTTCTGAATGAACGCGGTGCCTGTTTTGGGCCGCTTTGCGGCCAGCGGGAGCGAGCTCCCTCGCCACAGGTTGGTTACCACACGCCGATCGGCACCAGCTTTTCGCTTTGCGGCTCGCCGTAGCGAAAGCGCTGGCCGCGCAGGTCAATCTCGGCATGGCTGATGGTGGTGCGGCGCTTCAAGCCGCGCAGCCATTCCAGCAGGTAGCCCAGGTGTTCCTCGCGCACTTGCGCATAGGCCGGATCGGCCCCCAGGTCGTGCAGTTCCCGGGGGTCGTTGTGCAGGTCGAACAGCTGCGGGCGCAAGCCGTCGTAGGCCAGGTATTTCCAGCGTTCGCTGCGCACC
Source organism: Pseudomonas sp. NFXW11 (assembly GCF_049887815.1). NCBI lineage: Bacteria > Pseudomonadati > Pseudomonadota > Gammaproteobacteria > Pseudomonadales > Pseudomonadaceae > Pseudomonas > Pseudomonas sp. NFXW11. Next base: position 98,902 of record NZ_JAGEKI010000023.1, read on the forward strand.
ATGGTCATGCGGCAGCGGTCGATGGGCTGGCCCAGGCGCTCCCGGGCCGGGGCCTGGAAGGCGTAGTCGTATTCGCTGATGGCGTAGCGGCGCCAGCTTGGCGCGGCGCCGTGCAGCAGCGGAATCAGCGAGCGGCCTTCCAGCCGGTGCTCGGCCCCCGGCAGCCCCAGGGCGTCGAGGAAAGTGGGCAAGGTATCGATGGTTTCCACCAGGCGTTCATCCACCGTGCCGCGGGTGCTGTCCGCTGCGGCGCGGGGGTCGCGGACAATCAGCGGCACCCCCACTGCCTGCTCCAGCAGGAACTCCTTTTCCCCCAGGTAATGGTCGCCGAGAAAGTCGCCGTGATCGCTGGTGAAGACGATCAGGGTGTCGTCCCAGCGGCCGTTGCTCTGCAGGAAGTCAAACAGCCGGCCGAGTTGGTCGTCCACCTGCTTGATCAGCCCCATGTAGGTGGGCACCACATTCAGCCGCACCTCGTCGCGGGAGAAATTCAGGCTCTCTTCATGCTGGCGAAAGGCGTGGTACACCGGGTGATCGCTGAGCTGCCCGGGCTCGGCGCGCACTGCCGGCAGCACCTGCTGCGGGCCATACAGGGCGTGGTAGGGCGCCGGGGCGATATAGGGCCAGTGCGGCTTGATGTAGGACAGGTGCAGGCACCAGGGCTGCTCGCCCTGCTCCTGGATAAAGTCGATGGCGCGCTCGGTGGTGTAGACGGTTTCCGAATGCTCCTCGGCCACCCGGGCCGGCAGGTGCGCGTTGCGCATGTGCCAGCCGCTGCGGATTTCCCCCTGCTCGCCGGCACCGGCGTTGGCCCAGTCGTGCCAGGGGTTGCGGCCGTCGTAGCCGAGCTCGCGCAGGTAGTGGGTATAGGGCGCCGACTCGCGTTTGTCGTCGAACAGCGGGTCGTCGGGGTAGAGGCCGTCATGGCGCAAGTAGGGCTCGAAACCCACCTCGTTGAGCACCTCGGCCTGCGGGCTCGCGGGGTCGATGGCCAGGCGCTGCAGGGCGTCGAGGTTGGGCGTGGCGTGGGTCTTGCCCACCAGCGCGGTGCGGATGCCGTGGGGCCGCAGGTAATCGCCCAGGGTCAGTTCTTCCAGGGGCAGGGGCACGGCGTTCCAGGCCACCTGGTGGCTGCTGACATAGCGCCCGGTGTAAGCCGACATGCGCGACGGACCGCAGATGGTGCCCTGGGTGTAGGCGCGGCTGAAACGCACCCCGGCGGCGGCCAGGCGATCGATGTTGGGCGTGTGCAGGTGCGGGTGGCCGTAGCACGAGAGGTAATCCCGGCGCAGTTGGTCGCACATGATGTAGAGCACATTGCGTAAGGGTTTTGCGGGCTTGGACATAGGGTTCACCGAAGGCAGGACAGGCGAGTTTTTTCGCCTTCGGCGGGGCCTTCCGGCAAGCGCATTTGCCGAATAGTTTCGATGCATGGCATGCAAGGCGGTCGGCGGCGCTGGGTTTCTCAGGTGCTGGCTTGTGTGGGGCTGGCTTGTGTAGGAGCTGGCTTGCCAGCGAAGGCGTCCGCGAGAACGCCGCAAGACTCAAGGGCCTCTTCGCCGGCAAGCCGGCTCCTACGATGGGGGCGGGCGGCCGCGAGGGCCTGGCTCAGACGGCGAGCTTATCCAGGCTGCACAGTTCCTCGTCCTGTTCATCGATGGCCTTGATCTCCTCGATCATCGCCGCGGCCAGGGGCGACAGGCGATAGCCCGCGCGGCTGACGATGCCGTAGCGGGTGTAGAGCTCTTCCAGGTCGTCGGCCAGGCCGTCGATCTTCAGGCACACCAGTTCGCCCTTGGCGTTGTGCAGGGCGTCGCTATAGGAACCGACGATGCCGATGGCGTCCGAACGCAGCACCACCCCCAGCAGGCTGTAGCTGTTTTCGCATTCCACATTGGGGGTGAAGTCCGGCTTGCCGCTGAGGTCGACTATCACCTTGCGCAGGTTCGGCGGGCGAATGGTCACCGCCAGCGGGTAGCTCATCAGTTCGCTGGCACTGACGCTTTCGCGTTCGGCCAACGGATGCCCGGCGCGGCAGCAGAAATGCCATTTGCGCGGGCGCAGGCGCTGGGTCAGGTAGTCCGGGTCGGCCTCGAAATGGCGGGTGTCGGCAACGAAGAATTCGAACTCCTCGCTGAGCAGGCGCTTGCTCAGGCTTTGCCAGTCATCCACCTGGAACTGCACCCGGGCCTTGGGGTAGCGCCCGATAAAGCTGCCGATGGCCCGCGGAATCAAGCCCGCAGCCGGCGCCGGGCCACAGCCGAAGCGCAATTCCCCCGCTTCCAGGCCATTGAACTGGCTGATTTCGTTGGCCATCTGCTGGGCGCCGCTGACCAGCCGCCGTGCATGTTCCAGCAGCAACTGGCCCTGCTTGGTGGGCGCCAGGTCCTTGCGTCCGCGATCCACCAGCTGGCAGCCAACGCTGTGTTCCAGGGCCTGGATGCTGCGGCTGAAGGCCGATTGCGAGAGGTTCACCGTGGCCGCGGCCGCGACAAAGCTGCGCTGTTCGGCGAGGGCGATGAAATGGCGGAGCTGGCGCAGGTCGATATGCATTTTTCACATAAAAAATATCGGGGAAATGCATTGGCTATGCATTAGGTCGACTCCTTATAAAGGCAATCTCTTATGCAGTAAATATTTGTAAATCCATAAATAAATAACTTTAAGGAATATACGAGTCTGTATATTTTCTGACCAGGAGCCGCCCATGAGCCTGTTGTCCATTGCTTCTCCCCTCTCGCCCCGGCGGCTCAAGCGCCTGCCCCTGGCGCTGTTGCTGGCCGGCAGCGCGAGCTGGACGCCGACCTGGGCCGAAGAGACCCCGGCGCCAAACACCACGCCGACCAAGAGCAGCGCCAGCAAGGCCAAGGCCGACGCCGATCAGTTGCAGACGGTGACCGTGACCGCCCGCCGTCGCGAGGAAAGTTCGCAGAGCGTGCCCACCCCCATGAGCGTGATCGGCGGCCAGGCCCTGGAGAGCCAGCGGGTGTACCGCATCCAGGATCTGCAACAGCTGGTGCCCAGCGTCAACGTCGCCTATATGCATGCGCGCCAGTCCAGCGTGTCGATCCGCGGCCTGGGCAACAACCCGGCCAGCGATGGCCTGGAAGGCAGCGTCGGGCTGTATATCGACAACGTCTACCTGGGGCGCCCGGGCATGGCAGTGTTCGACCTGATGGACATCGAGCAGCTGGAAGTGCTGCGAGGCCCCCAGGGCACTCTGTTCGGCAAGAACACCACCGCCGGGGTGATCAACATCAGCACTCGGGCGCCGAGCTTCACCCCGGAGCGCAGCATCGAAACCTCCCTCGGCGAGGACGGCTACTTCCAGACCAAGGGCACGATTTCCGGGCCCTTGAGCGATGAACTGGCGGGGCGCTTTTCCGCTTATCGCACCCGCAGCGACGGCGATATCAAGAACGAGTTCGACGGCCATGACCTCAATGGCGGTTCGCGCCAGGGCTTTCGCGGGCAACTGCTCTACAAGCCCAGCGACAGTTTCAACCTGCGCTGGATCGGCGACTACAACGAAGAGGATTCCAGCGCCGGCACCCGGGTGCTGTACAGCACCGGGCCGACCATCAATGGCACCAATGTCTACGAGTCGCGGGCGGCGGCGGCCGGGGCGACCCTGGTCAACGGCTCGCACCGCAAGGTCAACCTGGACAACGACCAGCATGTGACGGTGTTCCAGGGCGGCACCTCGCTGGAGGCCAACTGGACCCTGCCCAGCGACTTCACCCTGACCTCGGTCAGCGCTTACCGCTGGTGGAATTTCACCCCGCGCAACGACGACGGCCTCAATGTACCGGCCAGCTACAACGCCGGGGTGTCGGTGGAAGACAAGCAGTGGTCCCAGGAATTTCGCCTGGCTTCGCCCACCGGCGGTTTCTTCGACTACGTGCTGGGCGCCTACTACTTCGGCTCCGACCTGGACAACAAATCCTTCTCCTATTACGGGCCCCAGGCGGATATCTGGAACGGCACCCCCAACGGTGCCCTGAGCAACGTCAGCAGCATCGGCAATGGGCATATCCGTACCGACAGCTTCGCCCTGTTCGCCCAGGGCACCTGGCACCTGACCGAGCGCCTGGATTTCACCGCCGGCCTGCGCGGCACCTACGAGGAAAAAAGCGCCTGGGTGAGCCGCAACGCGCCGCTGGGCGGGGCCACGGTGGCGGGTGCCGCGGCCACGGCTCGACGTGGGCGCGCCGGGGCCTATGACTCTGGCGACCTCAACCAATACAGCACCAGCCCCTCGGGCCTGCTCAACCTCAGCTACCGCTTCAGCGACGAGTTGCTGGGCTACGCCACCTTGTCCCACGGCGAGAAATCCGGCGGGGTCAACCTGGCGGTGGGCTCGGCGCCGACCGCTGGGGCCGACTCGCTGCTGATCGGCACCGAGCGCGCCAACAACGCCGAGCTGGGCTTCAAGAGCACCCTCTGGGACCGGCGCCTGCAGCTCAACGCCAACCTGTTCTGGACCCAGGTCAACGGCTACCAGACCAACGCCTACGACTACGGCAACCGCGTGCAATACCTGACCAATGCCGGCTCGGTGCGCTCGCGCGGGGTGGAAGTGGAAAGCACCCTGGTGCCGATCCGCGGCCTGACCCTGAACCTCAACGGCTCCTACAACGACGTGCGCTACCTCTCCTATAAGGATGCGCCATGCCCGCCGGAAGTCAGCCTGCGCCCCGGTGCCCCGGCTTCCTGCGACCTCAGCGGGCACCAGGTGGTGGGCGCCTCGAAGTGGATCGGCAACGCCAACGGCGAATACAAGTGGAACCTGGACAACGGCCTGGAAGAGTACGTCACCGCCAGCTATGCGTTCCGTTCCAAGGCGGTGGGCACCGTGGAGGATTCCGCCTACGGACAGATCCCCAGCTACGCCGTGGTCAACCTCTCCACCGGCCTGCGCGGCAACTATGAGCAGGGCCAGTGGGATGTTTCGCTGTGGCTGAAGAACGCCTTCGACAAGACCTACTACACTACCCTCTGGACCGGCGGCAACGGCGGTTACGAGGGCCTGCTGGGCACGCCGCGAACCCTCGGCGTGACCGGTCGCTACGACTTCTGAACCCCGCCTGCATGCACCGCGCGCCGGCTGGGCCGGCGCCCTTCGACCTGAACCGGAGTACTCGTCATGTTGCCCGTGAAAAGCGCTTTGCCCCTGCTGTTGTCCGCCACCTTGCTGGCCTCTGCGGTGCAAGCCGCCCCCAGCGTCTACCCCACTGGGGTGACCCGCTACGATCCGGCCAAGGCCTATAACCAGTACGTGATCTTCAGTGGCGCCGACAAGCAGACCCACCTGATCGACATGAACGGCAACCAGGTGAAGAGCTGGCCCCAGGCCGGCTTCCCCTCGGCGATCATCGACCCGCAGCTGGTGGGCGGCGAGCGCGGCCGGGTGCTGTTGCAGCTCAAGGACAAGGCGCCCGGGCCCCTGGGTTCGGCGGGCAATGGCCTGGGTAACCAGAGCGTCGGCGAGCTGGACTGGAACGGCAAGGTGCTCTGGCAGTGGGGCGACCAGGCCCCGGGCGGCGCCGCCCAGCAGCATCACGACCAGCGTCGCCTGAGCAACGGCAACACCCTGGTGCTGGCCAACAAGGTGCACCAGGTGGCGGGGTTCAAGGTACCCCAGGTGATCGACGACGCGATCTATGAAGTGGGCGCCGACGGCCAGATCAAATGGCAGTGGCTGGCCTCCGCGCACCTCAAGGAATTCGGCTTTACCCCGGCGCAACTGAAGCTGGTGTACGCCACCGACAACCCCGACTACCTGCACATCAACAACCTCAGTGTGGTGGGCCCCAACCGCTGGTTCGATGCCGGCGACCAGCGCTTCGCCCCGGACAACCTGCTGATCGATTCGCGCAACGCCAACTTCATCGCCATTCTCGACAAGCACAGCGGCAAGGTGGTCTGGCGCCTGGGGCCGAACCTGGCGCCGATCAACCCGAAGACCGCGGCCAAGCTGCCGCGCCCGGTGGACCAGTTCGTCGGCCAGCATGACGCCCATATCATTCCCGCCGGCTTGCCCGGGGCCGGGCACCTGCTGGTGTTCGACAACCAGGGCACCGCCGGCTACCCCTCGGTGCCCCTGGGGCTGATTGCCGGCTCCCGGGTGCTGGAGATCGACCCCATCAAGAACGAGATCGTCTGGCAGTACAGCGCCGCCAGTTCGCGGCAGCCGGGCTGGGCCTTCTACAGCTCGTTCATCAGCAGCGCGCGGCGCCTGCCCAACGGCAATACGCTGATCGACGAAGGCATGAACGGGCGCTTCTTCCAGGTCACCGCCAGCGGTGAAATCGTCTGGGAATACGTCAGCCCCTACCTGGGCAAGGCCCCGGGCAGCGAGGCCATCAGCAACTGGGTGTATCGCGCTCTGCCGGTGAGCTACGACTGGGTGCCCCAGGACACGCCGCGTTCGGAAACCGCGGTAAGCGTGCCGGAATCGGGGTTGAAGCAGGCCAGTGCCAGCGCGGGGATCTGAGCTTGAGGCCCTGCTGTGGCTCCGGTTGGGTCGGGTTGGTGCCCCAGCGGGAGCAAGCTCCCTCGCCACACAATGAGGTGCGGGAGCAGCCCTGGGCAGTGCCTCAGAAGTAGAAGAACAGCCCGGTGTCCCGTTCCAGGGCCAGTCGATTCAGGGCGATCAGCTTGTGGATAAGTTCGTCCCCGGGCGTCGCGGCCCGCATCAGGATCGACAGGGCCATGGAGAGGGCGGCTTGGCCCTGGATCGAAGCGTCTTCGTAGTCGTCGATCAGGGTGCCCAGGGCACGGTTCAGGCTGGGCAGCAGGTCGCTGTGGAGCAGGGCCGCCCACTGCTCCGGGGACAGGGCCAGTTCCTGCAGGTCGCCCGCCAGGCACTGGTCCAGGTCCAGGCGCTGCATGGCCGCTTTGCTCAGGGGCACGACTATCGATTTCATGCTTGCCACAGCTCGACAAAGGCCTGGAAGTCGGGGGCCACCGGGTAGCGCCTGGCGCTGTCGGGATCGAAGACTTCCACCGCCACCGAGGGGCTGTTGAAGTCCAGGCAGATCAGCAGCCCGCCGGCATCCCGGGCAATCGCCAGGCAACCGGCGGCGAGCCCCGGCACGCGACCGGCGCTGGCGTACCAGAGCAGGCTCCAGGGCTGGTGGTCCAGGCTGAACTCGAAGAACTCACTGATGCAGGTGAAGGCGCTGCCATAGGGGAAGGTGCCGACCCCTGGGGTGGCGGCTGCGGCGTATTGCACCAGGTCCAGGTACAGCGCCGGGAATTCGACCCCGAGCTGTTGCTGCACCTGGGCGATCAGTTGTGGGTCCACCGCAGATCCGGGTTCTATGTCCCAGGCATTCCAGTCCGTGGTCATGCTTGCCATGCGCCTTGTGATTGAGGGGCCGCGCCCGCGCGATAGGCACCGGGCGGGCGTGGGGAGGCGATTGTAGGCCCATCCCCAAGCCCGTGGTAGGCGCTATTTGCAGCTGTGGCCTTCGGGCAGGGTGACGCTGTATTTGCGTTGCACCCGGTTGCGGAAGTCCAGGTTGTCCAGGCCCTCCTGCACCAGGAAGTCCTCGACCTTGGCGTCCTGGCAATCTTCGTTATAGGACGACACCCGCATCAGGAATACCGTGCGCCGGCTCTGGGCGTCCTTGGCCTCGACATTGAAGGTGGAGAGGGTGGTGTAGCCGGTTCGCTCGGAGCTGCCCACCGCGCCCCAGGTCATCACCGGGGTGCTGTTGCACACCAGGTTCTGATCCTTTTTCGAGCTCTGCTTGCACACCGTCTTGGTGCTGCTGGGGACCTGGCCGTAGTCGGTGGCGGTGTAGCGGTAGCTGGTGTTCTTGCTGCCCACGTCGAGGGCAATTTTCATCCGGAACGGCGGGTGGTTGTTCGGCTGCGGGGTGTCGGTGTACACCTGCTTGAAGCCCATGCCATGCAGGGCTGCAACCATATCCCGCAGGTAGTAGCGGGCGTTGAGGGCGTGGGCTTCGTTGGTCTCGTTGACGGTGACCAGCACCGGCGCCTGGGGATCGAAGTAGTAGTCCGGAGCGGGGGTGGCGTTGATCGCAACCTCGAGCTTGTTGGCGCAACCGGTGAGAAAAAGGGCGAACAGAAACAGCGGGCAGAGCAGGTAGCGAGTCATGAATAAGCCAATGTGCAACGTGAGGAATGGATAAGGCTTTAACGATCGAGACTCGGTTCGAACAAACGCGGGGGTGTCATGCCGGCTCGCTGGCCTGGTACTCCAGCAGGTCGCCTGGCTGGCAGTCGAGTGCGGCACAGAGTTTGTCGAGGGTCTCGATTTTCATCCCCTTGACCTTGCCATTTTTCAGCAACGACAGATTCGCCTCGGTAATGCCCAGGATGGCGGCGAGCTCTTTCGAGCGAATCTTGTTTTTAGCCATGACAACGTCAAGCCGAACGATAATGGTCATCTCATTGTTCTATATGTAGTGACTGTGCTCATCACTGAGGACTTTGGCGTCGCGCATGATAATGGAAAACGAGCAGAGCAAGATTCCTTTGACCACCTCGTAGGCCGCGTAGGACGAGAAGCCCGCAGAAATCTGCAAGATGCGCTGGCCCGGCGGCAGGTCGATGGACAGGGCCAGGCCTTGCAGGGTTTCCACCATGGGGAAGGTGGCCGGGGCAACTATCCACAGCATGCCCACGCGCCAGAGGATGCGGATATTGCGATCGCTCCAGGTTTCACCGCGGGACAGCCGCAGGAAGAACACCCCGGTCAGCCACAGGGCGAAGCTCGACAGCAGCAGGGGCAGGAAGTCGAGGATCACCAGCAGGGTGAAGCTTGCGGAGGAGAGTTTGAAGTCGGCTTCCAACAGGCGTGGCGAGTGGTCGGCGAACACGCTGAGCAGGGCGCCCAGGACCTGGTCCTTGCTGTAGAGCCAGAGTCCGGCGTTGCCGCCAAGCTCCACCACGCCCATGACCCAGGCCAGGATCGCGGCCAGCAGGCCGACCCGTCGCAAGCGGTATTGGGCCGAGCCGTTGATTTGGGAGTTCATGCGGTATTCCTTGCAAAACTGGGGGGTGGCGAATTATTGATAAAAAATTATCGAATTACAATAATTTATTTCTCGGTAGATGCCGCTGGTTTAGAGCCCGAAATGATGTTGTGGCGAGGGAGCTTGCTCCCGCTCGGGCGCGCAGCGGCCGTAAAACCTGGGGTTGCGATAGAGAGGGAGTGCATATCCCGTATCTAAGCCTCGCACCCGCAGTAATGGATATGCGCGCCACTCCATCGCAATAGCGCACCGTTTCTTTGATTTTCTAGAATGTTAGGTATACGTTACATTCAATCAATTTTGTTAGGTATATAGAACATGGACTACCTTCTGATCACCTCGCGCCTGGGCGAGCAGGTTCGCCAGCGCCGTCTGCATCGTGGCCTTACACAAGCCAGCCTGGCCGCCTTGGCCGGTGTGACCCGGCAGAAGGTCATCGCCGTCGAGCGCGGCGACTTGTCGGTGGGCATGGCGGCCTATGCGCGAGTGCTGGCCGCCCTGGACTGTGAGTTCACATTGGTGCCTGCTGCCATGCCCACATTGGATGAGATCCAGGGAGTGTTCGACTGATGAGCACGACACTGCAGGTCGCAACCCCGGCCGGTGAGAGTGGGAAGATCCACCGTGGCGCTGGCGATTATCTGTTTCGCTACCACGATGATGCTCGGGCACAGGCAGCGGTCAGCTTGCTGATGCCCGTGCGTCTGGATGAATACCGTTATCGGGAGTTGCACCCGATATTCCAGATGAACCTGCCTGAAGGCTATGTCCTGGAGCAACTGCGCAACCGCCTGGCCAAGGTGGTCAAGGTCGACCCGATGTTGCTGTTGGCGCTGTCCGGCAGCAGCGCGCCCATCGGGCGGGTCGCGGTGAGTTCGCCAGAAGTTGATGCGCTGTTGCAGCGACAGCAGTTTTCCGGGGAAAAGCTGGAAGAAATCCTCGCTTGGGATGGCGCCGAGGACATCTTTGCCGACCTGGTGGATCGCTACATCCTGCGTGCCGGGATATCCGGCGTGCAGCCCAAGGTCATGGTGCCTGAGCGGAATGACACCGGGTCGCAGCGTTTTACCTCGAAGACTTCCGAGCTGATCATCAAGAGCGGCCGGGATGAGTTTCCGGGGTTGGCGATCAACGAGTTCCTGTGCATGTCTGTGGCCAGGGAGGCGGGCATTGCGGTGCCGGAGTTCTACCTGTCCGATAACGCCAAGCTGTTCGTCATGCGCCGTTTCGACCGGGACGCGCAGCTTGATTGCCTGGGCTTTGAAGACATGGCGGCATTGATGGGGCTGGGCGCGGAGCAGAAATACAGCAAGAGCTATTCGGCTATTGCCAAGGCCGTGCGCCTGTTTTGCTCGCCTGAGCAGGTACAGGATTCACTGGCGCAGCTGTTTGCCATGGTGAGCCTGAGCTGCATTGTGGGTAATGGCGATGCTCACCTGAAGAACTTCGGGTTGCTGTATTCCGACCCTGGCCAGCGCGATGCGCGGCTGGCGCCGGCCTACGATATCGTCAACACCACCGCCTACCTCCCGCAAGACGTGTTGGCCCTGGATCTGTTGGGCAACAAGTCTCTGTTCGCCTCGCGGCAGGGGTTGCTGGAGTTTGCCGAGGTCTGTGATGTGGCTCGTCCGCAAGAGGTTATTCGCGGGCAGTTGGCAGCACTGGAGCAGGTGTTGAACCGATCGGCCGAATGCTGCGAGCGGGCACCGCATGTTGTCGCGGCGATCCGGCAATCTGCCGAGCCCTTTATGAAAACTTTTGGCTAGCACCCGTATTGCCTGGCCGTGTGTTGCTGCGGTGTGCCGTCTGGTTCGTCCGAGGCCTTCCGCAGCTTTGACGAAGAGCCCACGCCGCGCCCCTGCTGATTTTTTTACTGTGGCGAGGGAGCTTGCTCCCGCTCGGCTGCGCAGCGGCCGTAAACCCTGAGGCTGCTGTCTTGTTGGTGTGCATATCCGTTGCTGCGGGTGTGGCGGCTGGTGGTTTCGCCCTTACGGCGAGTCCCTTTTTACAGTCGCCTAAAAAGGAACCAAAAACGCTTGCCCCTCCACTCGGTGCCTCGCTTAGGCTCGGCATGCCCTTACTCCGGCATTGATCCGTGGGCCGCCGCCACAGGCCATCCATGGCCTGGGGCGGCTAACCCGGCGTCCTGCCGGGTTACCCACGGATCAATGCCTGCGTGCGGCCAGCGTGGTTAACGGGGCCTTTGAGATCAAGATCAATAGCCAAAGCAAGACGGCGGCCTGTCGGCCGGCCTGAAGATGGGGTGTGCGTATCCCTTGTAGGAGCTGCCGAAGGCTGCGAACGGGTTGGACGGCACTCCAACAGGGCGCAGGTCCGGGCACCGCGGTGTATCAGGCCAAATGTGAATGCAGGTTTTGCGGCTGCTTTGCAGCCGTTCGCAGCTTGTCACGCAAGGTTACGAGGTATCTCGGGCCATCGTAGGAGCGGGCTTGCCCGCGAAGGCGGCCGCAAGAACGATGCAAGACTTCGGCACAAATCGCGTGAGGAATACAGTTGCTAGGCAAAGCAGCCAGGTTGGCGATAGGGAATGGCTCAGTCGCGACGGGGTTCCAGCAGGTCGAACGATAGAACTTTGATCTGCATATCGGCGCTATAGACGAATCCAACCCGGGCACTGGGATGCAGATGCTCCGGCAATCGGTAGCTCTCCCAAGCATTGAGCATGCGTTGCCCGTCCGCGGATGGCGTGCGCTCTCCCGAGCGCAAGGGCGTGCCCAGCAGGCTGCGGATTTCCTCGTGGGTCATGGTGCGTGAGAAGGGGGCGGGCAGTTCGCCGCTGTAGAACGAGCGCCCCTCTTCAAGGGGCATAAGCTCAATCAGTACCTTTTCCAGGGCCAGGCTGTCTTCCCAGAAATCCAGGGCCAGGCCGGGCTCGACAAATACGGTCAGCCATTCGAATTCGTCGTAGATCTTGTCCGTCGGGGGCTCGATGCTTTCGCCTTGGGCGAGCAGTTCTTCGTAGGTGAGGCCCAGGTTCTTTACCCAGCGGCCGATCGTTGCGGCGTCCATCGCTATGCCTGTGTCCTTGATGTCGGGAGGGGATTCTACGCTGCTCGCCTCTGCGGCACTTGCAGCGTTCGCAGGCGGTTTATTGAGGAGAGGCATCAGGCAGGCTGTGGCGCTGTGTCGGGCTGGGTCCTGACCTGATAGCTGTCAGGGCTGAAAATCCGCGTCAGAAGAAGCATCGCCAGCACGCCGATAATCAGCACCCACCAGGCGCTGGCAAAGCTGCCGCTGACTTGCCGCAGCCAGCCGCTGAGCCACGGCGAAATGGCGTTGATCAAAAAGCCCACGCCCTGGACGAATGACGCCAGTTGCCCGGCTTCCCGTGGATCACGGCGGTGATCCAGGGTGAGGATCAGGCTCAGGCCGAAGCAGGCGCCGAGGCCGAAGCCGATCAGCGCCAGCCACAGGTGCGGCGCTTGCAAGGGCCACAGCACCAGGCCGAGAAACCCCGTGGCCTGGGCCGCAAGGCTGATGCCCAGCAACGGTCGGCGGTCGCTGCTGCGCTGGGCCAGGGCCGGCATCAGCAGGGCGGCGGTCACTTGGAAAACAGTCATGAAGGCCAGCAGCGAGCCGCTCTGGGCGGCGCTCCAGCCCATCTGCAGGTAGTAGGCCGGCAGCCAGGCCACCATGCTCATGTAGCCGCAGTTCACCAGGCCAAAATACAAAGCCAGCAGCCAGGCGCGGCGGTTGCTCCAGAGCCCGCTGGCGCTGGTGCTGTTGCCCATGCGGCGCCCGGCGCCCAGGGGCAGGCCGGCCCAGAGCAGCAGCGCGGCCATGGCCGGCAGCAGCCAGATGCCAAGCCCCGCCTGCCAGTTGCCGAAGTGGCTGGCTACCTGCGGGCTGAGCAGGGCGGCGATGCCGCCACCGCCCATCAGCGAGGCTGAATAGACCCCCATGGCCAGCGCCACGCGCTGCTGGAACTGGCGCTTGATCAGGGCCGGCACCAGGGCCTGGATCAAGGCCACCCCGGCACCGCCCAACAGGGCGGTGGCGAGCAGGGCTGCGGCATGCCCGAAGAACAAGCGCAGCAGGCAGGCCAGCAATACCAGCAGCAGGCCCAGGGAAACGCCCCGGCGCTCGCCGAGACGGGCTTCGATCCGTACCCCCAGCAGGGCCACCAGGCCCATGCAGATCACCGGCAGGCTGGTGAGCCAGGCACTGCCCTGGAAACTCATGCCGGTGGCGCCGCGAATGTCGTTGAGTAGCGGGCTCACTGAGCTGAGGATCGGCCGCAGATTGAGGCCCAGGCACACCAGCAGGGCCCAGCCGGCAAAGGTCTTGAACACCGATTCAGTTCGCGGCATGGCGCTGCTGCCAGTCCTGGTAGAGGACGCTCATCGCCGCCTGGGGCAGGTGCAGCAGCGGCAGGCGCTGGGCGTCCAGGGGCTGGCTCAGCTGTTGATAGATGGCCGCGGTGGACAAGCCGAAAGGCTCTGCCTGCTGGTTGCTGGCGGCGTACACCGCGCGGGACACGCCGCACAGGTACAGGGCCGCCAGGCACATGGGGCAGGGCTGGCCGCTGGCGTAGATCACGCAGCCGTCCAGGCGCGGGCCCAACTGCCGGCTGGCGGCGCGGATGGCGAGCATTTCGGCGTGGGCGGTGGGGTCCTGGCTGAGGTGGATTTCATTCACCGCCTCGGCCAGTACCTGGCCGTTGCGCACCAGCAGGGCGCCGAACGGGCGGCCGCCCTGTTCGACATTGCGCCGGGCCAGTTCAACGGCCCGTTGCAGGTAGTGTTGATCGTCGTTCATCAAGGGTTCCGAGGAAGAGGGGGAGCAGCACGCAATGGAGTTGCATCAGAACTCCTGGTTCCGGTTGCTGAACGAGAAGTATGGTGAGCCGGTTTAGTATTCTGAAATTAAATATAATCATGCCAATCAGTGGGAAATTGGATGGTGTGAAAATGCTGGACCCCGTGCTGTTACGCAGTTTTGTCGCAGTGGCCGACAGTCAGAATTTCACCCGCGCCGCCGAGCGCCTGCACCTGACCCAGTCCACCGTGAGCCAGCAGGTGCGGCGCCTGGAAGAGAGCCTGGGCTGCCAGTTGCTCGATCGCGACCAGCGCCTAGTGGTGGCCACGGTGGAGGGCGAGCGCTTGCTGGGCTATGCCCGGCGCATTCTGGCGCTGCATGAAGAGGCCAGCGATGTGTTGGTCAATCAGCGCAGCGAGGAGGTGCTGCGCCTCGGGGTGCCGGAGGACTTTGCCGCCGAACGCCTGATGCCGCTGCTGGCGCGCTTTGGCCTGGACCATCCGGCGGTGCGCCTGGAGGTCAGCAGCGGCCTGGGGCCGGAGCTGCTACGCCAATACCGGCGTGGTGAGTTCGACCTGCTGCTGGTCAAGCAGATGGGCCACAGCGATGACTGCCTGGAGTCCTGGCCCGAGCCCTTGTGCTGGGTCGACAGCCTGCGCCAGCCAGCCTTTGGCCGCGATCCACTGCCCCTGGTGGCATTTCCGCTGGGCGGCCTGTACCGCCAGGAAATGCTCCACCACCTGGAGGTCGGCGGCTGGCCCTGGCGCATTGCCTATTCCAGCGCCAGCCTGGCCAGTGTCTGCTCGGCGGTGGCGGCGGGCCTGGGCATCAGCCTGTTGCCGGTGCGGGTGTTGGACAAGGGCCATCGAATACTCGACGTGGGCAGCGGCTTGCCGGATATCCAGGGCGTGCGCCTGGCGCTGTATGCCGGCAGTGGCTTGAGCGCGGCCGGTCGGCAGTTGCAGGAGCGGATAAGGGCAGTGGCGAGTGACAAGCGGTAAGTTGCAAGAGGGGAGTTATAAGTACTTGGGGTTTGTTTATAAGTTATAGAGGGCGGGTTGCAGGCTATAGCTATTTAGTTAGTGGTTGTAGGTGTTTATTTTGGACAGTTGGATAAATGCCGACCATGCTGGGTTTGCAGGTTCAAGAAAGAACTTGCTTCATTGGATGAAACTTCAACCGCAGAAGGAATACCGCCCATGTCGAGCATCAATGGCACCTATGTGAACCACAACGCTGACGCCCGTCTGATCGTCACCGATGGCAATGACGCCAACGGCTCGTTCAGCGGTGAGTTGACCCAGGCCGGGGTCAAGTACAGCGTGGCCGGACATTACCACTTCCAGAACAGCAGCGGCCAGCCGACCATCATCAATGTCTCGGGCTACAACGACGGCTATGGCTACCAGGCCTGGGCGCTGTTTTCCCCCGATCACAACTACGCGCGGCTGCGGGCCTCTGGCGCCCGCAGCAACTTCAGTGGCGATGTAGTCGGCCTGAGTGGCGAGTTCGTCAAGCAGTAACTATTTCCACAAGTAAGTGCCGCTGGATATTCGCTGGCTTATATAAGGCAGCGCAGTATTGCAGCGGCTTTTTCGTGCCTGGAATAAAGTTCATCCGAAAGAGTATGGCACTTGCTTAGTTGCTTTTAATCAGCGCGCTGGTGGTTGAAGAACTTTGCTAACGGCAACTTTCGATGCCTTGAAGGAATATTTTCAATGCCCGCAAGGCATGACTTTTCATCGACTTGGCTGCAGCCCTTGAATAACGGGGCCTGGGGCATTTTCGCCAACTTCAATATTCCATTCAGGTCTATATATAACTTGAAAGATTACTTTAAGAGATAAGCCGAGGCCGTCGATCATGGATTCCACGGCAGCGTTGCGTGGGGGCCGTTCAAACGCCGTTGTCGGGTTATTCGCAAAAGACCGTAGGGAGTGAATCCATGGGCAATGTCCAGACCGCCGCCAGTGCACATGAGGTGCCGTGGCGCCAGGCACCGAGTGGCGAGTTGGTCGATCTTGGCCGGCCGCATCGCCTGCCACTGGGCCAATTGCGCCTGCAACGCACCCCCCGGGGGGTACTGCGCCGTCGTGAGGCGATCCTCCTGGGGGTGGCGGCCCTGGTTCTGCACGGCGCGGTGATCTACTGGCTGAGCCAGAAGCCGGCCCCGGTGCTGCCAATTGTGCCGCCGGAAATTCCGCCCATGACCATCGAGTTCTCGCACCCGGCGCCGCCAGTGGTCGAGCCGCCACCGCCACAACCGGCACAACCCGTGGTGGAGCCACCGCCGCCGGTGGAGGATGAGCTGGCGGTGAAGCCGCCGCCACCCAAGCCGGTGCCCAAAGCCAAGCCAAAACCTGTGCCCAAGCCCGAGCCGAAACCTGCGCCCAAGCCGGTGCAGCAGGCCCCGGCAGCACCGCAGCCCGCGGCGCCGGTCGCCGCTCCGGCGCCTGCCGCGCCACCCGCTCCGGCCCCTGTCACTCCGGCCTCCGCCAGCGCCGCCTACCTGAAGAACCCGGCGCCGGAATACCCCTCCCTGGCCCAGCGCCGGGGCTGGGAGGGCACGGTGCTGCTGCGGGTGCATGTGCTGGCCAGCGGCAAGCCGGGAGAGATCCAGATCCAGAAAAGCAGTGGCCGCCAGCAGCTCGATGACGCGGCCCTGGCCGCGGTCAAGCGCTGGAGTTTTGTCCCCGCCAAGCAGGGCGATGTGGCCCAGGACGGCTGGGTCAGCGTACCCATCGACTTCAAGATCCATTGAGCCGCAAGGCCGATCAAATCATTCGCGCTAAACGCTTACACAGAGGGAACACATCATGACGTTACTGGCATCTCCACTGGAATCCATCGAAAGCGCGGTGATCTGGCTGCTGGTGGTCTTCTCGGTCGCCACCTGGGGCCTGGCCCTGGTCAAGGGCGTGCAGTTCGCCCGCCTCAAGGCCCAGGATCGCAAGTTCCACAAGCAGTTCTGGGCAGCCTCGAGCCTGGATTCCGCCGCCGTGCTCAGCGAGACCCAGCCCGGCGCGGCAGCCCGGGTGGCCCAGGCCGGCTATGCGGCGATCCAGGTGGGCGAGGCGCCCCATGCCGCGGACCTGAGCCAGGCCATCAACCATCAGGACCGCCTCGAACGCGCCCTGCGCCAGCAGATAGTGCGGGAACGCCGCTCCCTGGAAACCGGCCTGGCGGTGGTCGCCAGCATCGGCAGCACCTCGCCCTTTATCGGCCTGTTCGGCACCGTGTGGGGAATCATGGACGCCCTGAAGGGCATCAGCGCCGCTGGTTCGGCCAGCCTGGAAACCGTGGCCGGGCCGATTGGCGCGGCCCTGGTGGCCACCGGCGTGGGGATCGCCGTCGCGGTGCCGGCGGTGCTGGTTTACAACTACTTCCTGCGGCGCCTGAAACTCACCGCGGCCGACCTCGACGACTTCGCCCACGACTTCTACAGCCTGGCGCAGAAGCACTCGTTTCGCCTGCTGATCCACCCGGGCCTGCACAAGGCGGCAACCCCGGGCAGCCCGCAGAAAGTCAAGGAGGCGTCCTGACATGGCCTTCTCCACCCAAGACAGCGATGAAGTGCTGAGCGAGATCAACGTCACCCCCCTGGTGGACGTGATGCTGGTGCTACTGGTGGTGTTTATCGTCACCGCGCCGCTGCTGACCAACGCCATTCCGATCAACCTGCCCAAGACCGAGGCCGTGGCCCCGGTGGAGCAGAAGGACCCGCTGGTGGTGAGCATCGACGGCGCCGGCCAACTCTTTATCAACAAGGACCCGATCCAGCCGCAGCTGCTGGAAACCAACCTGCAGGCGGCCAAGGCCAAGGACCCGGAGGTGCGGGTGCAGCTGCAGGCCGACGATGGCGTCAATTACGGAGAAGTGGCCCGGGCCATGGCCTCCATCGAGCGCGCCGGCATCACCAAGCTGTCGGTGATTACCGCGCGCTGAAACCGAGCAACAAAGCCACGACTTTTCAGGCCGTCTCCTGGGCAGGGTGCGGCCTTTTTTTTGGTTCTTCACGGATTACCGGGAAAGACGCTCTTGATCTTCATAAAAAAGAATTCGCTATCCCGGTAACCGTACGCCATCCGTTTGATGACCTTTATTCGATTGTTTATCCCTTCCAGT